>JAYVCM010000332.1:0-8335 GCA_043749955.1 Limisphaerales bacterium
ATATCCCACCGCCAACGCGGACAGCACTTACGACTGGAGCGCGGATGCGGTGCCAAATAACGGCAAAGGCACGGCGACGTTTGATGCCAGCGCGGCGGCAGCCAACGGCCAGGCTGCGGCAGTCAATACCAGTGTGGAGCTTGGCCCGTATTGGGAAATTGTGGAACATAAATGCGACAAGACTGAAATCGTGAGCGCCAGCAATGACGACGTCCGGAGCTTTAGCACGAATGTGTGGGGCAAACACTATCTGACGATAAACCCCCCAAAATATGTGGGCAATCTGCTGGATTACTTTCAAGGCAGCGTCAACCAGCACTACACGACGTATTCCACCAACCGCAACGGCACCAACTATTCTAGCTGGTCACAGTTCGATTACGGCTGGACTTATTGGGAGGCAGCCACCCATGCAACTGACAACTACGGCCATGATTTTTATGACCCGTTTATTAACCAAACTTGCTCGCAAATCACGGGTGTGCCGGATAAGAATGCGCTGGCACTGGCCACCGGAGGAGGGGAGCCGCCATGGTTATATCATTACTTTGGGGAAAACTTGCATTACCAGTGGCATCAGCATAACCCCGGCTCCGGCTCCGGCTACAAAGAGGTGGACCAGGTGTTCACCCTGACGGCGCGGACGACGGTGAAGCTGTTCACGGGCGGGAAAGCGAAGGTGACGCGGCAGAGTTTGTTCCGGCTGGCCTGCGGGGCGACGAAATATGGCCAGACGGCGACGGGTTGGTCCGATGTGGAAATGGATAAGTTGGGGTTGCGGGTAATGGGTAAACCAGTGGGGGCCGACGGCATACTGTGGGTGGCGCTGGCAGACAATTCCGATGCGGACATCACCGTTGTCGCTGGGGCCAATCATTACAACGCCTGGGCCACGCCGACGAAATACTATCTCATTTCAAGGTGTGAATGCCCCCGTCAGGATCCCGATAGAACTGATGTTGGTGTGGGAGAAGTGGTGGCATTATATTTCAGTTCCGACGCATTAGGTGAACACCCATCGGTTTTAAGTGCGCCAATTAATTGGAAGACGACCGCAGGAAGCCTTAATCTTCCCATTAGTGCCTGTGGAACATATCTCACATCACCAAGCAACGCAACCACGGCCACAGTCAAAGCCACCGTGCGGGGGGAATCGGTAAGCATTCCATTTGGAGTCGTGGAACCTACTGGAGTTGATCACGCGGAAACTTTAGATAGGAAACGTTATACAGTCGGCAAAGCGGGGGCAGGAATGCACCTTCGTGTAATTATGGCACCGACAAACGTTTCCTTTTACCGAGTGCAATGCGAAGAAGTCGGACAATCGGCATCAGGAAAAACAGGATATTTTAATGCATATCCGCCACCAGCCCATGACTCTGCACATAAGGCCAATCAATGGTTCCAACTGAACTGTAATAATGCATGGCCTGACTGCTACGATTGTTACGACTGGGCAACATCGGACGAATATAACTCATGGTATGATGGCCAATATACTTGGGTAATTCCAGCCAAATGGAAAGTTGGTGATGGGCCAGAGCATGACTTTGCGAACGGTTGGGATCAAAAGTTTCATCTCTATGGCAACGGGGCCATGACTGTCACGAAGTTCGGCCACACTGTGACACGTTACATAAACCAAGAATTTGGCACGGTAGTTCCTGATCCATGATTATGAAAACATTTCAAATAATATTCCTTGCAGTTTCTCTGCTTCTTTCTCAACAACTCGTCCGGGCCGATATGCCAACAGGAAAAGTGGTCGGCTGGGGATCCAACATCGGTGGTGAAGCAACAGGAATTCCAACTGGAAATCCGCCTGGAACGCCAAACGCTGCGACAGGCCTTGTGATGATTGCCGGTCAGGTTTTGAGCAATGTCATGGCAGTTAGCGCTGGCAGCGGACATAGCTTGGCTTTAAAAGATGATGGCACCGTATTTGGTTGGGGAAACAACCCTTGCGGCGAAGCCACCGGTTTCAAAACAGAGTATCCATACAGGACAAATGGGCAGGTGAAACTTGCTGGCCAGATATTGACCAACATCACCGCAATTTCTGCCGGAGACCACATTAGTCTAGCGCTCAAAAGTGATGGCACGGTTGTTAGTTGGGGGGAGAAACCGGGGGAATATAATTGGGGTCAAATGAAGGTGCCATCCGGCTTGAGTAACGTCGTGGCCATAGCGGCAGGAATACGCGGCAATCTGGCGTTAAAGAAGGACGGCACGGTTGTCCAATGGAGTGTGGCCGGTGATGTAAGACCTGCGCCAGCCGCATTGAGTAATATCGTAGCCATTGCCGCAGGCAACATTAATTACGGACACAATTTGGGACTTAAACGTGACGGCACAGTGGTTAAGTGGACAAATGGCAATATAGAAGAACCTGTCCCGGATGAAGCCACAAACGTCGTGAGCATTGCTTCCGGAGACGCGCATAGTCTCGCATTAAGAAAGGACGGCACAGTGGTTGGATGGGGATCGAACCAATTCGGCGAAGCGACCGGCAATCCAACAACAGGTTTTCCAAGTTCCTCTAGCGGCGTAGTGTTGATCGGCGGGTTGGTTTTGAACAATGTGACAGCCATAGCCGCAGGAAATGACTACAGTCTTGCTCTAATAAAAGACGGAACAGTAGTCGCGTGGGGGAATGTTTTGTATCATCAAGTCGCGGTGCCTTCGGGATTGAGCGATGTTGTGGCCATCGCAGCAGGGCAGGAATTTTGCTTGGCCATCACCACTAACAGCGCCGTTGCCACCAAGTTCCGGCAAAAATAATTGCGGCCTTGCCTCGGTTTGGTGGCAACCAAAGTGTGGTTGTGCGAACCATGCAGCCAACATTGCGGCAATTTCAGTTTGTTCCGTTCGCGTCCCGGCGGCACGCGCAGGTGGCGTTGCAGATTCTCCGCGCTCAACGGGACGTAATCCTTGTGCGCGGGCAGGTTCAAAATCCGTTGTTCCATCGGAACAGAGAATGGACGGGAAAGGAGTGGAGTGCAATCTCGCGTTAAGCCCGCCGCTTTATGCGCTAGGGTTCGGTGGACAACAGGCGATAGAAGCGGCGCGGGCGCGGCGCGGTGAGTTCCGGCACCACAAGGTTGGTGCCATTGCCTGCTCCGATGCCCCACACGTTCGTCCAGTTTATCGGCGACAATGCGTCCGTGCCTTGGAGGAGATAATAGGCATTGCTTAATGACGACCAGCGCAGTTCGACGTTGGGCAGGGTGTTGAAGATTTTCAATTTGCCGGCGGGCGTGGTGCAGAAAGACAGGTTGGTGGTCACCGCACTCACCGGCGTGCAGTTCGTGGTGACGGTGTTCGTGATGCTGGGCGGTTCGCCGGTGTAGATGAGTTGAATCTCATTCGTGGCGAGCGCGCGGGTGTAGAGGCGGAAATCGTCAATCGCCACTGCTGCGCCGCCATAACGTGCAATGACGGGGTTGGTATCGGAAACAAAATCCCACACGCCGAGTTCCGCTGGGAAAGCCGGGCCGAGCGGACTTCGTTGCGCAGCGGTTGGCAGCGTTTTGCCCAAGCCTGCACTGCTGGTCGAGCCGTCCAAAACGCCGTTGCGATATATTCGCAGGAGGCCGGAGGCGCTGCTCCAAGTCACCGTCAGATAGACCCATTGGTTGTCGGGAAAAGCCGTGGTGCTGCCAACGATCGCCTCCGTGCCGTCGTGGAAACCGATGCCATAAGTGGGGCGGCGGGGTGCGACCACGGACGGACCGATGAACAAACCGTAGCTCACGACATTGGTGACGGTCGCACTCAGCAATTGGGCGGGGTGCGTGAAAATGTAAGTCTGATTGTTCGTGGCGGTGGGATTCACGGCGGTCGGGATTTTTATCCAGGCCGAAACGGTCAACCCGGTGGCCGAGTAAAGCTGGGTCAATGGCCCGAGATCCACCCGGCGGGCATTGGCATTTTCCACGGCATACGCCGCTTCGCCGATGGAAAATGCCTGGCCGAATTGCCCGGTTTCATAGCCCACGCTGATGGGGTTGGCGGTGTTGCCATTGCCACTGGAGTCCACCGCGTTGTTGTCGGCCTTCAACCAATCCACGAGGTTGTTCAACACGGTCGTCGCATTGGTCGTGTAATTGGTGCTGACGATGCAATTGGTGTAAGCCGCCGAGAGCGTGACGATCAGATTCGTGCAGAACGGTTGAAACACAGTCTCGACGCCGGTCGCGTTGACAAATGCGAGATCAGTCAAACCGGACGGCACGTTGAAGGTGCCATTCGCCACCGCCACGCCATTCGAGGTGAAGGTCCAGCGGGAAATGACTGAGCCGGCTTGGTTGGCCACGAACATTTCGCCCCACGGACTGAAGGTAACGCCAATGGGTGATCCCAGTCCATTGCCGGAGATAGTCCCGTTCGCTATGGCGACGCCATTGCTGAACGTGAAACGGGAAATAGACGGGCCGTTGGCATTGACGATGAACAACTCGCCCGCCGGATTAAACGCCATGCCATGCGGATTTGCCAGCCCGCTGGTGATGGTGCCGTTGGTCACGACCGCGCCCCCGCCGTTGATGAGATAACGCCGGACTTCGTTTGGCGCGCAACATTGGCTCACGAACACTTCGTTTCCACCGGGAGCGGCAAATACGAAACGCGGCGCGTTGCTGTTAAGACCGTTGGTGATGGCTGCGATTTCAGCCGGCACGCCGGCGTTGTTGAAAGTGTAGCGGCGCACCCGGTTGTTCCACGCGTCCACCACGAGAAATTCATTGCCGCGAAAGGTTGCGCCCACCGGCGTATTGAATCCATTGGTGATGATGCCGTTGAAAACCGCCGTGCCAGCGGGATTAATGAACCGGCAAATTGAGCCTGCGCCACCATTACCCGAAGATGGCCCATCAATGTTGACCACAAACAACTCGCCATTCGAACTGACGGTCAGTGCGGTCGGGACATTAAACAGAGCGTTGGAGATCGAGGAGATTTGCACCGGTGCGCCGACGGGACCGAGTTGGAAGCGATAAACAACGTTTGCGTTTTGCGCGACTGCGAAGAGCGTGACCTTCTGGCCGCCCGTGGCGAGCGAGGCAATCTCCGCCGCCGTCAGCGCGTGGTCGTAAAATCGCGCGTCATCAATCAATCCATTCCAGCCAAAACTATTTGCCACGATGTTGCGACCGATTTCAAAAGAGGGATTGCTGATCGTCGCCATGTTCGTGTGCGGCAGATTATTCGTGGATGCGACAAGCACCCCGTTGCGATACAGCGCCATCGTGCCCGAAGCGGCATCGAAGGTCGCGGCGATGTGATAGAACGTGTCCAATTGCCAGCCCGACGAAGTAAGAGTGGAAAACCCTTCGGCCACGCCCGTTTGATTCACGGCGAACAACACCGAGCCGGCATTGCCATAAAGCTGCTCCAGGGTGAAGCCGCTGCTGTTGGCCGGAGTCCGCAGGTTGATGATGGAGGCGGCCTGATAGTAGCCGACGATTTTGATCCAGGCCATGACCGTGAAACCATTCGAGTAGGCGTTGAACGTCGGATTTGTCACGTTCACATACGCCGAACCATTCAGGGAAAACGCCGAGCCAATCACGCCCGGCGCGTAGGCCACGCCGTTGTTCGCCGTGCCGGGGTTGTGGTTTAACGTGTCGAGGGCGTTGCTTTCCGCCTGCCAATGAGAAACCAGACCGGCCGGATCGGCCCGCAGTTGAAGCAGCGAAAAAGAAAAAACCAGAACCGCGCACAGCGTTAGGAGAGTTTTCATAAAGTGGAATTAACCTTTCTTGGATTTTACCATGCACCAACGGTTCTTCCAACCAAAAGTTGGCGGATGGCATCACGCCGGGCGCAGCTTGACACTGCCCCCGAGGTCAGCGGGCGTTTCGTTTGGAGTTCCGCATTTATGCGGCTCGGGTTGGTGATGCTGCCGAACCGTCCCGCAGCGCGGGACGGAACTCCAAACGGGGGCAGTGTCAAGCTGCGCCCCATCACGCCCGTCGTTCTTTGATCGCCGCCAGAATTTTCCGCCACAGGCTTCGCCCCGTCATTCTTTTGCGCGAGCAGGTTCAAAATCCGTTGTTCCATCGGGGGCGAAGAATGGGCGGGAACCCCGGCGAGGGCAACCATTGCGTGACGCGGGCCGGCAAGCCGGGCGGCCTCTGCGGCTAGTAAGACAGGTTGGCTCCGAAGTCCGGGGCCTGGCCCGCCTTCACTGCCTTCGTCCAATCATCCAGCTTCCCGGCGCCCGAACGCCAGAACTTCCGACACAGTTCAAAGTATTGCACCACGGCGTTGGTCTCGCCCTTGGCCAAAAGCTCCTGGGCGAGGCTCATGTTGGGACCGAAGGAATTGAGTTGCGGCGATCCCGGAGTCTGGCCGGCGGCCAGAAGAAATTGCACCGCCTGCTTGACGTCGTCCTGCTTCAGGGCGATCCGGCCAAGCACGCTGTTGCCATGGAGGATCGCATTTCCGTAGTTCCAATCTTTGGGATTTTTCTGCGCGGCGGCCAGCAGCTCACTGGCATATTGGGAAGCCTTCCCGATTTCTCCGGCCGCAAACGCCTGTTTCGCCAGATCATCCAGCCGGTAAAACCGGGCTGACTCCGAGACATCGTCCGCCTGCGCTTTTTCAAACTCGGCCAGCGACTTTGCGGCGGCGGATTTGTCCCCGCCTTCCGACAACGCGTAAAGATGACCCAGCGCGTCCGGCCATTTCGGATTTTTCGGCTCAATCGTTTGCGCCTGCTTTAACAGGCCTTCCGCGAGGTCCCGGTCGTTGATTAAAAAGAACTGCGCGGCGTTGCCTAAAATTTTTGGGCTCTGGTCATGGGCTTTGGTCTGCTCCAGCCATAACTGCTTGGCTTGCGAATAAGCATCGCCGTCCAATATGACATTCAGTGAACTGTATGGCAGCCCGGCAATGACGGCCTCCGGCTGGTTCTGAATGATCCAGAAAATATGTTTCTGCCGGGCGGTCTTGGCCTCCGGTGATGAATGTTGCCGCCCGAAATAATAGCCCAGCAGTTGTGTGCGCGCGGACAAATCATCGGGATGATTGGTCACTGCGGCTTCCAAGGCACCGGCCTGATCGGCGCTCAACCGCCGGCCCGCCATGGCCTCCCGCTGCGGGTCCGTCTTGCCGGTTTGAGCCGGGCAATGGTTGAGGGCGCACAAAAACACCAGAAGGATCAGCAGGCGTGGCATCATGAGCCAGACACTAGCCGTCTGCGCCGGGGAAGCAAGCCGGTTCAGAACTGAAATGTTTCCGCCGCGCGCGCCAGCGGGCGAAAAGATAACCCGGTTTAGTATGCCGGTTGTGCCGGAGTCTGTGCTAACCTGTCCATCTATGAACATCATGATTGAAGACGCGGAATCGCAGAAGTTTTTCACCGGCGAAGGTCTGTGGAGCAAAACCGCCACGGAAGGCAAACATTACGCCGGAACCGCTCTGGCCTTCAAGGCCGCGAAACAGGAACCCATCGGCAAGTTCAACATCGTCGGCTACGTCACGGAAACCAGGCAGTGCATCAACCTCGATCACGGACGCGGCAAGGGCGCGGCGGAAGTGGCGGCGTGAACAGCGTCCGGCGCTTCACACCGGCACCGGTTTGAGTTCTTTCACCACCGAAAATTTGGCCACGCGTTCGTTGGCTTCGGTGACATCCGCGCGCGTCATTTTGAAAGTCAGCGTGGCGTAGGCGCCTTCGGAATTTTTGTAGCCCTGCGCGGCGGAGAGTTGATACCACTTGTAGGCTTCGATCCGCGCTTCCGGCGCGTCCACCGGCAATCCGTCCAGGCTCGCGCGGTGGAAATTTCTCGCCATTTTATACTGGCCGCCGGCATCGCCCAGATTCGCCGCGCGCCCAAACCAGACCATGGATTGCGCGTTGTCGCGGACGACGCCCTGGCCGTTGGCATACATCGTCCCAAGATTGAATTGCGCGAGGGCATGATTTTGCTCCGCCGCCTTGCGATACCAATCCGCCGCCTGCGCATAATCCTGCGCCACGCCCGTGCTGCTGGCGCATTGCAGCCCCAGGCTGAACTGCACAGCCGCATCCGTGTAATCCACGTTGGGCGCAGCCGTGGCCGGATGCTTTTTTTGGGCGCGCGACAACATTTTTCCAAGCCAGGATTTTTCCATGGTTGCCAGCATGGGCTGTTTGGGAGAGAACACAAGCCGCGTTTCTCCGCTCCGCCCGCCGGGGGTGCATCTGGACATCGTTCTGAAATTTTAGGAGCGGCGAGGCAGACCCCCTTGACCCGGACAGGCTGGAAGCGCTGTCCTACTTTGGCGGCGAAGCCGCCGCAACGTAGGGCAGCGCTTCCAGCCTGCCCCCTTGCCAAAAACAGTGTCAAGA
>JAYVCM010000333.1:0-5443 GCA_043749955.1 Limisphaerales bacterium
TTTCACGGACATCATCAAGGGCTTCGCGCGCGCGTGCGCGGAAAACAACTGCGCGCTCATCGGCGGCGAGACGGCGCAGATGCCGGGCTTTTACCAGAAAGGCGAATACGATTTGAGCGGCACGATCGTCGGCGTGGTGGAAAAATCCAAGATGCTCAACGGCCAGAAAACCATCCGGCGCGGCGACGTGGTGATCGGCATCGAATCGAGCGGGCTGCACACGAACGGCTATTCGCTCGGGCGGAAAATTTTCTTCGAGCAGTTGAAATTGAAACCGTCCAGCCGCATCCCCGGCTCGAAGCTCACGCTCGGCGCGGAGCTGCTGAAGGTTCATGTGAGTTACGGGCCGCTTGTGCAAAGGCTATTGAAGAAATTTAACGCGGAACGCCGAGCACCGTCTCGGCTCGAACGTGTAGGGACTGGCCGAGACGGTGCTCGGCGTTCCGATGAAATCCGCGCTTTCGCGCACATCACTGGCGGCGGGTTCGTGGACAACATTCCGCGCGTTCTGCCGAAGTCGCTCGACTGCGTCATCCGCAAAGGTTCTTGGGAAATGCTGCCGGTCTTCAAGATCATCGCGGCGAAGTCAGGCGTGCCGGATGAGGAATTGTATCAGGTCTTCAACATGGGCATCGGCATGGTGAGCATCGTGTCGGCGGACAAGGCGGAGGCGGTGCTGAAATTCATCCGCGGGCAAAAGCACAAGGCGTGGGTCATCGGCGAAGTCGTCAAGGGCAAGGGCGTGGCAAGGGTTCAATGAACCTAGATTCAGCAATAGAAATGGCCACGAAGAGGCACAAACGGCACAAAAATTAAAGGCCTTGGTTGCGGGCGCGCGACCGGATTTGCTTCCCCGGCAGGTGCAGCGGAATCCGTTGTCAAAAATTTTAAAGCCGACATTTTTTTTGTGCTGCTTGTGCTTTTTTGTGGCAACTCAACCGAATCTATGCAGTTGAACTGCGGCCGGAGCGCGGCATTTATTCCGCTTCACCATGCGAATTGCAGAAGGCACCGGTTTCAGTTGAACCCACCATTCAGTTCGGACGCTGAAGCGGCATAAATGCCGCGCTCCTTCGCGCCAACCGCCGCCGCGTCGCTCGCCGTCCGTTTCCAACAGCATCGTTCCGGCTCAACACCGCAACCCCGTTGGGGCAGTTTTATTTCCCTGGCGCGGGCAGATAGATGACGTGCGTGGGCTGTGTGGGCGCGTAGGCGTTGCGCTGCGGGAAGTCCGCGCGGTTGAACGGCCGGTAATTTTTGATCGCGCCGACGTGGCCGAGGTTGACGTAGTTGCGCAGCACGCCGTGGCCGTTCTTGGTGGAATCGCTGAAGTGCGTCTGCGCGTAGCCCACGCCGTTGCCGGAAAGGTTGGAGGAAAAATATTTCAGGCCGGTGATCTTGTTCGTTGCGTTCGCATCATCGCGCAGCCAGCCGAGGAAAATCACGGAATGACCGCCGGCGGGCGTGGTGCTGTAGCTCAAGAAATCACCGGGCCGCGCGTCCTCGAAATTCGTGAGGCTGCGGCCGAGACCGTAGCTGGTGATGGCGCGCGCTTCGGAATCGCCTTTGCCTTCGATATACCAGAACTGAAGCGCGTTGAAGAGGTCGCTGAAAGTCATGCCGTTGAATTCGTCGGGTTCGAGGCCGTTCTGGACGTTGCGAAGTTTCATCGCGCGCACGAACACTTCAAACGTGAAGCCGCAGCAATAGCTGCAACGCGAGCCGTCGGGATACGCCTTGGCCACGACCATGCCGCGATACCAGAGGTCCTGCGTGACGCCGTTGTAGATGTCGTATTCCCACGGCTTCCAACTGCAATGATACTGATACGAGCCGTCGAGCGGATAGCCGGAGATGACGCGCAGGACGAACGGATTCAGCGAACCTTCGGCGTCGTTGGCGACGAGCTCCTCGCGGGCGTAGGCTTTGGCGAGCGCCTTGTCCACGGGCGAGAACCCGCGTTCATCCACGGGATAAACGCGCGGCGTGTAAGTGGACTTGCGCAGGCCGGGATCTTTCTCGCGCGGCGGGAGGGAATTGGTGACCACGGTCGTGGTGACAATTGTGGCGGGCGGCGTTGGCTTGGTGGCGGCAACGGGCGTGTGCGCGCAGCCGGTGGAAATTAACATGGCGGCGGTGAGGAGGAGGAAAATGGTTTTCATTTGCGATTGGCGGCTTCAACTTCATGCGCTTTATACGTCTGGCAATACTGATTTGATTCCGCCACCGGCAGTTTGTCCGCGAGATCCACGTCGTTGGCGGTGGTTTGTTTGCCCCACGAAAAGACTTTCTCGAAATACGGCAGCCACTTGCTGTCCTTGATCTGTTCCAGAAAATAAACTTCGTGCTCCTTTTCCTTGATGCCCATCTCGTAAAGGATTTCGTCGTGCTGCTTGATGCCAAGCGCGTGGAAATATTTCATCATCACAAAATATTCACAGACGTTGCCGCTCTCCAGCTTGCCGGCAAAGAAATACGGCATGAACCAGCCGATGACATGACAGCTCGCGGAAATGACCCGCCCGATGACGTGAAACTTGAGCTCGTAAAACCGCGAGATGGGAATGTCATGCTGCTGCATGATGGCAAGCACATTCCGGCGATGGCCCCATTCATCGTCCTCAATCTGTTTCACCGCCGCCCTCGCGGCGGGATTTTTCAGCGAAGCGGCGTGGCCGATGTAGGCGAACGCGGCGGCCTTCTCGGCGGAGTAGGCGCGTTGCAGGAGTTCCACCAGTGCTGGATGATTCAGTTTCATACGCTCGCTAGTGTGGCGATTATCCGCCGGTTTGGGGCGGGGGCAATCCTTTTTTGAACTGGGAAGAATGGGGTTGAGATAAACCGCCCTAGCTGTGAATCACGAGCTGAATGTTGTCCGGCAGATCTTTGGCGACTGCGGTGATGACGTTGCCTTTGAGCAGGCGCGACAGCTTGGTGCGGTGCGTGGAGCCGAGCATGAGCATGTCCGCGCCAATGGTGGCGGCGATGTCGAGAATGGTGGCGGCGGCGTTTTCGCTCATGACATAGACGGGGATGACGGGGACGCCGATTTCCTGGCCGAGCTTGATCATGGCATACATGATTTTGGCGGCGTCGTGATCGTTCTGCCAGCGGGGACGTTCGAGGTTGGCGAGCGGGCCGGGGAGGTTCACCGCCAGCTCCTTGATGAAGAGAACGTAGAGATTGCCCGACCGGAACTTGGCTTCTTCGATGGCGAAACGCAGGACGGGCGTGAGGCCGCGCGCGGCGACGAGGATGGACTGGCCGGGCGTGAGATTGGGGCGAAATTGGGCGATGTGGTCGGGGCTGACGGCCGCGGCGAATTCGCGTTTGATGATGACCGTTTCGAAGCCGGCGTGTTTCATCGCCCACCAGCGCAGCGCGAAACCGACGCCGAGCACGCAGGCCACAAAGAACAGGGCGTTCGGACTGGTCTTGGCGATGGTGATCTCGACGACAAACAGGACGAGGAAAGTGACGGTCATGATACCGCGCTCCCACCACTGCAGCCGCAGCCGCCGGTTGAAACAACACGAGCCGAGGTTGACCGTGATGGCGCCGACGACGCCGATGGCATAAAGGTCGGCGAGCGTGCGCAGGCTGTCGGATATGACCACCAGCAACACGGGCAGGATGGCCGCCACGGCGAGCGGCAGGCGGGGCACCCCGTGGCCATTCAAAATTGTGAATGACTGCGGCATTTCCCGGTCGCGCGCCAGCATGTAAATCAACCCGATCAGCGCGCTGATGGCGGTGTTCACCGCGCTCAACAGCAGCAGCCCGACCACCAGCCCGATGAACACGCCGAAGAGCTGGCCGAAGTGCGGGCCGAAAGTCGCCGCGCCATAATGCTCCCCCAGATAGCGGAGCATATAATCTTTGCTCGATATTAATTCATCCGAAAGATTTTGCGGCAGCGACAACATCGCCCACGCCAGCAGCACCGTGCCCAAGATCACTTCGGCCGCAACGGGCCAGATGGATTTGCGCGCGGTCGAAAGCACGCTGGGTTTTTCCGGTGTGGATCCCGGGTCCAGCTTCATCACACCCGTCAAATTCGCAATCGCCTCCACGCCGCTCAATGCCAGAATGACCCCGACGAATGCCACCCAGTTTTGCCCGAAGGTTCCGCTCATCGGCTGCAAGTTGGCCAGCGTCAGATGCGGCACGCTCAAGATGATGATGCCCACCACCACCACCACCATCGGCACCGCGAAAATCACCGCCAGGCTGCCGGAATGTTTCGGGCCGAAATAGTTGATCACGCCCACCAGCAAAATGAAACCAATGGCCGCCAGCTTGAAATACTGGTTGGGGATGCCGAAATAACTGATCGCCGCCCAACCGCTCAACGCCGCCGTCACCGTAAAATTCGCCACCAGCAGCAACGAACCCAGCACCGCCAGCACCCGGCTTTGTTCCCGCGCCGCGGAATAGACGCCGCCGCCGTCCGGGAAGTTTTTGCAGACGATGATGTAGTTGTAGGCGACCAGGCCCGTCAGCCCGCACACAGCGAGGATGATGGGAAAAGACGAGAAGCCGGCCGCGACAAACGCGAGGCCGATGACGTAGGCTTTGCTGGTGCCCCAGTCGCCGTAAAGCAGGGCGGCGGCGCGCGCCCAACCCAGATTGCGCGGCCGATGCAGTCCGATGCTGTCCATTGCGCGGGAGTGTAGTGAGCGCCGGCGAAAAGTCGAGCAGGGTCGGCGGGCGCGGCGCGGGAAATTTCAAGGGCGCGGCGGAGGTGGAAAATCTCCGCGAACATTCGCGCGTGGAAGCCGAGCGGTTCGTCAGCTACATGGGCCGGCGCGGGTTTTACACCGAGGCGCACATCGCGCTCGGCACGGACATCGTGGAGGAGGCGGCAAAATTGTGCGATCTCATCGCCGAAAAATTTCCGCAGGCGCAGTTCTTCGCCGGCCAGCTCGTGTTCAAGGACGAAAGTTTTGCCACGCGCTGGCGGCACAACCACACCGTGTTTGAACTACAGCGCCGGCTTTATCAAAACGGCCGCGCCATGCTCATCCTGCCCATCCAAGTTTGAAAAAACACAAGCCAGACCAGCTTTGCCGGCGTTTGATAATTCAAAGCTTGAGCTTCTCAAAAAAGCGTCACCGGGTCGGCCACCAAAAACTCAACTTTTTTCCCTCCAACCGTGATGTTGGCCACCCAGTCGTTTTCAATGGCTGCTTCCGGATCAATTGTCACCCCTGCCTGCACAAAGCCAAATCGCACACCATCCCCGCGCAAGGCCAGTTCTTTTCACGCGGCCGTAGCGTCAGGCGTCCCGCCTGACGTAGAGGGCTGGCGTCTCGCCGCCCGGAAAAAACCGTCCAAACTTTTCAACGCGCCTCAACCCTCCGACGGCTTCTGGTGGTTCGCACGGTTTTATCCGCCGGGCGGGACGCCACGGCTCTACGGCAGGCCGGAGGCCCGCCGCTAC
>JAYVCM010000334.1:0-5866 GCA_043749955.1 Limisphaerales bacterium
GGCGGGCGTGGTCATCGTTTGCCCCCCGGGCTGGGAAACGCCGAACATTCAACTTCCAACGCCCAACCTCCAAGGCAACGCCCGACGCGCAACTCGGAACCATTGGAGGTTCGATGTTGAATGTTGAATGTTGAATGTTCCCCGAATTTCATCGCTTCCCCTCCAGTTTGTTTTTGAAACGGTGGATGACGAAGTCGCCGATCATGTTCGACACGAATGTCGCGGCAAACAGCAGCGCACCGAGCATGAACAGAATCCGGTAATGCGGCCCGCCATTCACGGCCTCGGCCATTTCGGCGGCGATGGTGGTGGTGATGCTGCGGGCCGAATCAAAAATGCTCCACGACATCACGCTCGCGGAACAGACCATGAGCACAATCATCGTTTCGCCAATGGCGCGGCCGAAGCCGAGGACGGCGGCGGCAAAAACGCCGGGCAGCGCGGCAGGCAGGACGATCTGCCACGCGGTCTGCCAGCGCGACGCGCCGAGGGCGAGCGCGGCCTGCGTGTAGGCGCGCGGCACGCTGGTGAGCGCGTCCTCGGCGATGGAAAAAATTACGGGAATGACGGCGAAGCCGAGCGCGATGCCGGCGACGAAGGCGTTGAGCCGCGTCTGGTAATTGAAAATACTTTGCAGCACACTGGCCATGACGATCAGCGCGAAAAAGCCGACGACGACGGAGGGGATTCCCGAAAGCATTTCGATGGCCGGCTTGACGATTTCGCGGACGCGCGGGCGCGCGAGTTGCGAGACGTAAATCGCCGCGCCGACCGCCAGCGGCACGGCGAAAAACAGGCCGATCAAGGTGATTTTCAACGTGCCGACAAAGAGCGGGATGAGGTTGAATTTTTTGATCTGGCCCACGGGCTGCCAGATGTATTCCGGCTTGCTGTAATCGTTCCATTGGTGTGCCTGGAGCAGATATTTCCATTCGGTGGTGTTGACGTGCGCGTCGGGATCGTTGCGGAAATTTTCCGGGATTTCGTTCTGCGCCTCGACCTTGACATCCAGCAACGTGCGGAGAGTTTCCTGATCCATCGCCTTGAATTGTTCCGGCGTGAGTTCGAGGTAGGCCTGGAGTTCGGCGGGAGAATGTTTGTCCAGCTCGGCGGTCGGGATGGATTTCTGGACGAGCGCGGTGTCGGTCTGGCCGAAGAAGACCGGCCAAGCTTCCCGCGCGACAAACAGGAAAATCAACAACACCATCGCGATGGTGGAAAGGGAGACGAGGAAGATGAATTTCTCCGCCAGCCATTCCAGCGGCCGCGCCCGGTGGCCGCGATGGATGCCCATCCAGCCGTGGCTGCGTCGTGATTTAATGGTGGTGTCTGATTCCAAGTGGCGGAAACGTTATGCGGGCGGTGCGGAAATCTCAATCGAGAAACCGCACCGCCCGCGTGGCTGACCGGTGGAGGAGCCGGCGGTCAAATCAGTTGCTGCGGAGTTTTTTCGGCAGCGGATAATAGCCGACATCCTTGACATATTTCTGGCCGTCGTCGCTGCGGATCCAGTTCAGGTAGGCGGCGATTTCGCCCTTGTCCAGCGCGGGATTCAGATAGACGTAAAGGTAGCGCCAGATGGGATAGGTTCCGTTTTCGACGTTCTCCTCGTTCGGGGCGATGGCCGGTGAGTTTTCATCTTTTTTGAGCGCGAGCAGTTTGCTGCCGCCGCCGTAGGCCGCGCCGCCGTAGCCGATGGCGCCCTTGTCCTTGACGACTGACTGCACAATGATGGCCGTGCCGGGCATGGTCTGTGCGCTGGACGCAAAGTCGGCGCCTTTCAAGACGTGTTCCTTGAAGAACTCGTAGGTGCCGGAACTGTTCTCACGACTGTAAACGGTGATGTGTGCATCCGGGCCGCCGACTTCTTTCCAGTTCTTGATCTTGCCGGTGAAGATGTCTTTCACCTGGTCGAGCGTGAGTTCTTTGACGGGATTTTCCGGGTTCACATAAACGGAGAGGCCGTCGAGCGCGACCTGGTATTCCGTCGGGCGTTTGCCGAACACGGTGACGCACTTCTGGATTTCTGCGGCCTTGGCCTTGCGCGAGGCGTCACACAAATCCGTCTGCTGCGCCTGCAACGCGGCAAAGCCGGTGCCCGTGCCGCCGCCCGTGACTTGGATTTTCACGTCCTTGTGTTCTCCCATATAAACCTCGGCCCACTTCTGGGCGAGGATGACGAGGGTGTCCGAACCTTTGACGGTGATGGTGCCGGCGAACGCCGAGGCGCTCACGCCCGCCACCGCAACCGCGATGCAGAGGGATTGAATTAATTTTTTCATATTCGGTAGTTTGACTGAATTATTTTGTTTTGCTCGTTACAATCAGGTGACGTTTAGAATTTCAAGCTGGCATCCACCTGCAGCCGGCCGGTGTCGCTGCTGATCGTCGCGGAGGGCTTGTCAATCAACTCGGTCAGGAAATACGTTGCGCCGAGGGACAACGAATCGGTGAAGGAGTAAACGAACTTGAACACATGGCCTTTGATGTTGGTGCCGGCGTTGTAGCCCACGCCGGTGCCGTGATAACCCGCACCGTAGAAGGCGCCCGTGTCGGAATCCACCAGCTCTTCATACCACGCATTGCTTTCGAGATATTTGTAGCGGTAGGAAAGCTCCCACAAACCGCGCTTGCCGGACTTGCCGAAGGTGATGCCCGCCGACCAGCCGGAATCGCCGCCGGTGTGTGCGGACGGATTGTTGATGTAGTCGCCCGCGAGCCGGATGGGGAACAAACTGTTGTAATGGAAAAAACTGTCCAGCGAGTAGGTCAATGAACCATCCACCACGAACGGGTTGAAACCGTTGAGCAGTTTGCCGCCGCCGTTCCGCCAGTTGCCGCCGTTCTGATCCGGCTCCGCGCCCGTGGTCAGGTTCGCGCCGTTCGCGATGTCCAGCATGGCCACCCCGAAGGAGCTTTGAAATTTCGGCGACCACATCGAATCCAGCCGGACCTGCGCGCCCAGCATATACGAGTCGTAGCTGGAGGCGGAAATTTCATTGAGCAGGAATCCGCCGCCGTTGAATTTCAGCGTGTGGGTGTTGTTCAGCGCGTAGTTGAGCTGCACCGCCGCCCCTTCGGGCGTGTAGTCCTGGTCGAAGACGATGTCCGAAAACACAAACGGATTTTCCATCTTGCCGACCGTCAGATTGCCTTCCCAGCCGTCCGCGTGCAGGGGCGACCACTTGCCGTAAGCCTGGTCAATGTAGATGAATTTCTTCGAGCCGTTGCCGGTAAAGGTGGTGTTGCCGGAAATCGGGTCGCCGCCGCTGGCGCTGCCCTTGGCCGGCTCGCTGGAGGTCAGGCGGAAACCGGCTTCGAGATCGTTCTGCAGCAAAGCCACGATGCCGAAGCGCAGACGATAGCGAAAACGGTCGCGGCTCGGCGGGCTTTTGGCCGCATCGTAATTGATGCCGTCGAAACGTCCGCGAAAATCGCCGCTGATCTTGTAGCCCGTCACCCAGTCCGGCATCCCGGTCTTGGTCTGGAACGCCGTCTTGAAATCCTTGTCCGCCTCGTCGCGCAAATCTTTGGCCTCGTTGGCCGTCAAAATTCCTTTGTCCACCAGCTTCTCAATCAGCGCGTCCGAAGACTGGGCGTGGGATTGCGAGGTGAAGGCCGTCAGCGCCGCCGCGCCGGCAAACAATGCGAGTTTTGTGGTCGAGTTCGTCTTTTTATTTTTTTTCATGGTTGTTTGGAATCGGAATGCGCCGACACTTTGCGGCCATGACGTTACAACCATGCGGCGGGAATGTTACAATCGTGTGACAAAACTTCCGCCGCAAAAAAACGGCCCGCGCCGCCCTCGCCCGCAAAACGGGACTGGTCACCGGTTCGTCACGCGATTGTCACCCGTTTGAAATTGTCCGGCGCGGCGCGGCGTGACATCCTGCGCGCATGAAGCCGCGCATTTTGGTTGTGGACGACGAGCCGGAAATCATTGAACTCGTGGAGTTCAACTTGCATCAGGCCGGTTACGCCGTCAGCACCGCCGCCGACGGCGCGGCGGCGTTGAAAAAAGCGCGCGCCCACCCGCCCGACCTCATCGTGCTGGACGTGATGCTGCCGGAAATGGACGGCTTCGAGCTGTGCCAAATCCTGCGGCGCGAAGCGGCCACGGCCCGCACGCCCATCCTCATGCTCACGGCAAAGGCGGCGGAGATTGACCGCGTGCTCGGCCTCGAACTCGGCGCCGACGATTATCTGACGAAACCGTTCAGCCCGCGCGAGCTGGTGTTGCGCATCAAGAAAATTCTCGCGCGCAGCCACGCCCCGGAAACGCCGAAGGAACAGCTCCGGTTCGGCGATTTGAACATTGACGTGCCGCGCCACCTGGCCACGTGGAAAAACAAGCCGCTGGAATTGACGGCCACGGAATTCAAGCTCCTCACCCTGCTCGCGCAGCGCAGCGGGCGCGTGCAGTCGCGCGACCAGCTGCTCCGCGATGTCTGGGAATACGACAGCCTCATTGACACCCGCACCGTGGACACGCACATGCGCCGGCTCCGCGAAAAGCTCGGCGCGGCCGCAAAGCATCTGGACACCGTCCGCGGCGTCGGCTATCGGTTTGTCGAGTGAAACGGAAACATCCAACCTTCAACATTCAATCTCGAACGCCCAATGGTCAGCGCATGGCCTTCCTTGGATGTTGGATGTTGGGTGTTGAATGTTGGATGTTTTGTATTTGTCAATTTCCCTCCCCATGTGGCCGCTGCTGATAATCCTCTTCCTGACCGGCCTCGTGCTGCACCTCGGCTGGCGGGCGAAGCTGCGGCGTGAACGCGCCGCATGGGCGGCGGAACTTTCCCGCCGCGACCGCCACGAGCAGGCCGCCATCGCCGAAATGCTCGCGCGGCAGGACGCGTTGTTCGACAGCATGATCGAAGGCGTGCTCGTGCTGGATGAAAAAAATGTCGTCCGCTTTGCCAACTCGACGTTTGCGGCGATGTTCACGACCAGCGGGATTCTGCGCGACAAGGCGCTGCTGGACGCCGTGCGGCTGCATGAAATCGCGGACCTGGTGGAGCGGACGCGCGCGGAAGGCCGCGTCATGGATCAAGCACTGAAGCTGCCCGGCGAACCGGAACGCTGGCTGCAGATCAACGCCGCCGCCCTCGTCAGCGCTGACCGCCGCAAGCTCGGAACCATCCTCGTGTTTCACGATCTCAC
The DNA here is from genome assembly GCA_043749955.1 of Limisphaerales bacterium. GTDB lineage: Bacteria > Verrucomicrobiota > Verrucomicrobiia > Limisphaerales > UBA11358 > UBA11358. The sequence continues at coordinate 5,170 of JAYVCM010000334.1, forward strand.
GCGGCTGAAACAGCTCGAGCGCACCCGCGAGGAATTTGTCGCCAACGTCAGCCACGAACTCCGCACCCCGCTCTCGCTCATCCAGGGCTGCGTCGAGACGCTGCTCGACGGCGCGCACAGCAACCCCGAGGTCGCGGAGCGGTTTCTGAAAATCATCGAACGCAACACGCAGCGGCTGGATTTTCTCATCCAGGACTTGCTCGCCATTTCCGCGCTCGAAGCCGGGCGCATGGAACTGGATTGGCAGCCAGTGGCGATGCGTCCGCTCATTGACAAAGTTTTTTCCGACCTGCACGGCAAGGCGGACAATAAAAAAATTTCCCTCGTGAACGAACTGCCCGAACTCACCGCCCGCGCCGACGCGAACCGCCTCGATCAGGTGCTGGCCAACTTGGTGGACAACGCGATCAAATATGGCCGCGCCCACGGCTCGGTGCGCGTCGGCGGGAAAAAATTAAACGAACAGACGCTGGAAATTTTTGTGGCGGACGACGGCGCTGGCATTCCGCCCGAATCGCTGAACCGCGTGTTTGAAAGGTTTTACCGCGTGGACAAGGCGCGTTCCCGCGAACAAGGCGGCACCGGGCTGGGCCTGGCCATCGTGAAACACATGGTGCAGGCGCACGGCGGCGAGGTGCGCGTGACCAGCGAGCCGGGCAAGGGCGCCAAATTCTTTTTTACCATTCCCGCCGCCGGC
>JAYVCM010000335.1:0-17040 GCA_043749955.1 Limisphaerales bacterium
TGAAACCAAAATGAAATTGGCGCAGACAACTTTGTCCCGCAGGGACAGCCTGAAAATAGCCCGGCGTTTCAACGCCGGGAACGGATCGCCCTGCGCGTCCAGTCCCGCCGGAGCGCGGGCTTCAGCCCGCTTCAACGTCCATTTGCACGAGACGCAAGGAATGTCCGCACCGCTCGCCGTCCGCACGCTGAAGCGGCGTGAACGCCGCGCTCCCAGCCAGCCGTCCCTCCGGGACTTGAATCGTTTTGCGTCACAACCCGGCGTTGAAACGCCGGGCTATTGTCGGTCATCCCTTCGGGATAAAACGGCAGCGCGCAGCTTTTCATTAACACCGCGGCTTCAGCCCGGTGTTAGACGCGGTGCGGGAATTGAAAACCGTTTTAACGGTTTGTCGTCGCGCGGAGAAACCGTTGAAACGGTTGGAACTTTTTCGGCGAGGGCTGTTCACCGGGCTAAAGCCACGGTGTTAATGAGAGCCGGAAAACAAAAATAAAATTTTCCCGCCGCGAGTGCGGACCGGGAGTTAATTAAGCAGTCAACAAACAACAACCAAACAAAAACAAATATGGCACTGAAAATCAAACCGCTCGGCGACCGCATCCTCGTGGAAGCCGTTGAAGAGAAAGAAGTCAAAAAAGGCGGCATCATCATTCCTGACACCGCCAAGGAAAAACCGCAGGAAGGCATCGTCGTCGTGCTCGGCACCGGCAAGCTGGACGAAGACGGCAAACGCATCCCGTTTGAAGTGAAGAAGGGCGACCGCGTGCTCGTCTCCAAATACGGCGGCACGGAAATCAAGATTGACGGCAAGGAATACAAGATTTTCAACTCGGACGACCTGGTCGCGATCTTGGAATAATTTTTAACTAACAACTCTCAACTAATAACTATCAACTAACTTATGGCAGCTAAACAATTAGTATTCGACGAGCAGGCGCGGCAGGCGTTGCTCCGCGGCGTGCAGAAACTTTCCCGCGCCGTGGTCGCCACGCTCGGACCGAAAGGCCGCAACGTGGTCATTGACAAAAAATTCGGCTCCCCGACGGTGACCAAGGACGGCGTCACGGTCGCGAAGGAAATCGAACTGGAATGCCCCTATGAAAACATGGGCGCCCAGATGGTCCGCGAAGTCGCGAGCAAGACCAGCGACATCGCCGGCGACGGCACCACGACGGCGACGGTCCTGGCCGAGGCGATTTATCGCGAAGGCTTGAAGTTTGTCACCTCCGGCGCGAACCCCATCGGCATCCAGCGCGGCATCAACAAGGCCGTGGAAGCCGCCGTGGAACACCTCGGCAAAATCTCCAAGAAGGTCAAGGACAAGGAAGAAATCAAGCAGGTCGCCGCGGTTTCCGCGAACTGGGATTTCGAGATCGCCGACAAAATTGCCGACGCGATGGACAAGGTTGGCAAGGACGGCACGATCACGGTTGAAGAAGCGAAGTCCATCGAGACAACGCTCGAAGTGGTCGAAGGCATGCAGTTCGACAAGGGCTATCTCTCACCTTACTTCGTCACGAACGCCGAGACGATGGAAGTGAAGATGGAAGATCCGTATATTTTGATTTTCGAAAAGAAGATCAGCAACTTGAAAGACTTGCTGCCGTTGCTTGAAAAAGCCGCGCGCACCGGCAAGCCTTTCCTCATCATCGCCGAAGAAGTCGAAGGCGAAGCGCTCGCGACCCTCGTCGTGAACAAACTGCGTGGCACGATCAACGTCGCGGCCGTGAAATCCCCCGGCTTCGGCGACCGCCGCAAAGCCATGCTCGAAGACATCGCGGTGCTCACGGGCGGCAAGTTCATCACCGAAGACCTCGGCATCAAGCTCGAGACGGTGGAACTCACCGACCTCGGCCGCGCGAAGGTGGTCATCATTGACAAGGAAAACACCACGATCGTCGAAGGCCACGGCAAGAACAGCGACATCCAGGGCCGTGTGAATCAGATTCGCCGCCAGATCGAAGAAACGACGAGCGACTACGACAGCGAAAAATTGCAGGAACGTCTCGCGAAGCTGGCGGGCGGCGTGGCCGTCATCAACGTCGGTGCCGCGACCGAAACCGAAATGAAGGAAAAGAAAATGCGCGTGGAAGACGCGTTGCACGCAACTCGCGCGGCAGTCGAAGAGGGCATCGTCGCTGGTGGCGGTGTGGCGCTCATCCGCTGCATTGCGGCGATTGAAGCCGTCAAAACGTCCAATGAAGACGAGGCCATTGGCGTCAGCATCGTGAAGCGCGCCGTGGAAGCTCCGCTCCGCGCGCTCGCGGCGAACGCGGGCGAAGAAGGCAGCGTCATCGTGGACAAGGTCAAGAAGGCCAAGGGCAACGAAGGTTACAACGTCGCCACGGGCGAATACGAAGACCTCGTGAAAGCCGGCATCGTGGACCCGAAGAAGGTCACGCGCAGTGCGCTCCAGAACGCGGCGTCCATCGCCGGCCTGCTGCTCACGACCGAGTGCCTCATCACCGACATGCCGGAAAAAGAAAAGCCGGCAGCCGGCGGTCACGGCCACGGCGGCGGCGGCATGGGCGACATGGGCGGCATGGGCGGATACTAAGCCAACCGATAATTCAGAACGCGGCGGGAAGAAATTCCCGCCGCGTTTTTCTTTGGAGCGCCGAGCATTGCTCGGCTCAAACCCACCTTCACATTTCCAAGCCGAGCAATGCTCGGCGCTCCGGTCGTTTTTTCTGTAATTTTATGTGTAAAGCATGCTTGACACATGACAAGGATGCTTTACACTGGTTCCATTATGAATAACAAACCAAACCTCCCGGAAGAAATCGGATTTGGACAGATTGCCAATTGGCGTTTGTGGCGCGGCTCTTTGAACAAGGGCGGCGCAGTCTGGATGTTTGTCGTGTAACTGACCGACATCCCCGGCGAAATGTTGCTCAAGCATCATCAGGACTGGCCGCTTTTATTGCGGTTGCTGATTGCGCTGCTCCCGCTGGCGGCGAGCCTGCTTTATGTGCGTGGCATGGTGCAATGGATTCGTGGCATGGATGAATTGCATCGCCGTGTCACTTTGGGGGCCTTGCTGTTCGGCACGACCTTGTATCTGGTTTTCAACGCGGGCTGGCCGCTCCTGGTCCGGGCTGACGTCTTTTCCGCTTTGAACCTGACCCGCTGGCATCTCGATCAGATGCCATTTTACAATTGCACGCTCACCATCTGCCTGACCTATCTCTTTTCCGGCCTCGGCTACGGCTTCTTCAACCGCCGTTACAAATAAAACATATGAATACCAAACCAAACATCCCCGGTGAAATCGTGATTGCTGACCAGGAGTTTTCCTTGAAGAAGGCGTGGAATGTGAACGCCTGGCTGTTCGCGGCTGCGCTCACCTCGGCGTTGAGCGACGTCATTTATTCCGCCGAACTCCGGCACTGGCCGGTTGTCGGCCGTCTGGCGGTTCTGATTTTTGAATATGCCGCCGTTCTGCTCTGGGTGCGACGGCTGGTGAAATGGATTCGCGGCATGGACGAAATGCACCGCCAGATGACACTGGCGACGTTTCTCTTCTCGGTCACCGCGACGCTGCTTTTTACACTGCTCTGGCTCCGGCTGGAGGTGGGGGACTTTTTTGAAGCGCTCTTCGGCTGCCGCACCGGCTTTGGGATGGGCACGTTGAGCTTTGCGATCCTGGTGCATTCAATTTTTTACGGCGTGGGCCACTTCCTCATTTTCAACCGCCGCTACAAATGAAGAGCAAACTGCGCGAACTGCGGGAAGCCAGGGAATGGTCGCAATCCGATCTGGCGGACAAGCTCGGCGTCTCGCGCCAGACCGTGAACGCCATCGAGACGGAGAAATACGATCCGAGTTTGCCGCTGGCATTCAAGGTCGCCCGCCTGTTCAAAAAATCCATCGAGGAGATTTTTGAATTGAGTGATGATTGAAACTTGCCGAACCTGAGTTCGGCGTTCCGTCTGAAAAAGTCGTTTCGCATCCGCCTGTTTTGTGGAATAGTTCCATCCATGACCATCTGGCTCCGCATCCGACGGATGGCGCTGGTTTTTCTCGGCGCAGCTCTCCTCGCGCCCGACGCCGGCGCGGACTGCACGCTCACGAATGTCGGCATCGTGCCGCTCAACGAACTCGGCCTCGGCTCGTATTCCAACAACGCCGGCGGGCTGTATCCGGGCGGGGCGAACACGCGCCCGGCGGCGCACGAGGCGGCGGGCGTGGCCATCGCGCAATCGCTCCAGCCGCTCGATGCGGCGGGCAACGTCAACACGAACACCGGCAAGATCGGCCTGCTCTCGCTCGGCATGTCCAACGTCACGCAGGAATGGGCGACGAAGGGCACGAATACTTTTCTCCGCATCGCGACGAACGACCCGTCGCTGAACCCGCGCGTGGCCATCGCGGATGGCGCGATTGGCGGACAGGACGCGCCGCAGTGGACGAATTATTTTTCGCCGAACTGGAACACCATCGTCACGAACCGGTTGCCGGCGGCGGGCGTGACGACGAACCAGATTCAAGTCGTGTGGCTCAAGCAGGCGCTCGCGGGGCCGCTGGCCTACGGTGTGTTTCCCAATCACGCGCGGACGTTGCAGGCAATGGAGGAAATGATTTTACGCAACGCCAAGGCGCGGTTTCCGAATTTGAAAATCGCCTATCTCTCCAGCCGCACGCGCGCCTACACCGCCAGCCCGGCGGACTTGAACCCGGAGCCGTTCGCGTTCGAGTGCGGCTTCGCGACGCGCTGGGTCATCGAGGATCAGCTCAACCGCACGAATAATCTGAACTACGATCCGACGAATGGGCCGGTGGTCGCGCCGTGGCTTTCGTGGGGGCCGTATCTGTGGGCGAACGGCACCGTGCCGCGCGGCGACGGCTTTGCCTGGCTGTGCAGCGACACCGAGGCCAGCGACTTCACGCACCCCAGCCCGGACGGCGGCGTGGCCAAGGTCGCGGTGGAGCTGCTCGCGTTTTTCAAGACCGACCCGACCGCGACGCCGTGGTTCCTGAAAAAATCCGGGACGGGCGCGCCAAGTTGCGCGCCATCCGCCAGCACGAACAGCGGCACGGTTCCGCTGACCGTGAATTTTCTCGCGAACGCCACGCCCGGCTCCGCGCCGCTCCGCGATGGCAAATGGACGTTTGAAGACGGCGAATACGCCACGAACGCCAATCCCGCCAAGGTTTTTTCCACGCCCGGCATCTATCACGCGCGGCTGACCGTCACGGACACGAACGGCAACACGGCGCAGGGCAGCGTGACGATCAACGCCGGCGCGAAGTTTGACGCGTGGCGCGCGGTGAAATTTACGTCCGCCGAATTTGCGAACACCAACATCAGCGGCGCGCCGGCGAATCCCGACGCCGACATTTTTCCGAACCTGCTCGAATACGCGATGGGCTTGGAGCCGAAGACCAACACGCCCGCCAGCGCCATCCGCATGGTTTTCACGAACGGAATTTTCTCGCTGACGTTTCCGCATTACAAATATGCGACGGACGCGCCGCTCACCGTCGAGGCCAGCCCGGATTTGACGGCGTGGAGTTCTGTGACGGTGACGCAGTCGCTCGACCTCGGCCCGATGGAGTATCTGACGATGCAGCAGGCGGCCACGAACACGGCACAATTTTTCCGGCTGCAGTCCACGCTGCATTGAGGGAACGCCGATCTCCGAATCGGCGAGTTGGAAGCGTGTCGGAGACGAAACTGGCCGAGACGGTGCTCGGCGCTCCTTCCACCGTTGGAGTTCAAGCTTCAGCTTGTCCCGGAACACGCTGAAGCGTGAACTCCAACGGCTCGCGCCACGAACAGAGATTGACGACGCAGCCGGAGCAAATCAGACTTCGACAAATCCTATGAAAACACGCCATCGAATCTTTTGCCTCGCCACGTTGAGCGCAGTTTTATTTTCCAGCCTGCTTTCCGCCCTCGCCCAGCAGCGCGGATTTCCCGTCGCCACGAATGATGAATCCGGCTTCGTGCAAATCTTCGACGGCAAGTCGCTCGCCGGCTGGGAGGGCGACACGAATTACTGGCGCGTGGAGAACGGCTGCCTCGTCGGCGAAATCACGCCCACAAATCTGCTCAAGGTGAATTCCTTCATCGTCTGGCGTGGCGGCGAGACGCGCGATTTTGAATTGAAGGTGGAGTATCGCATCACCGCCAAGGGCAACAGCGGCATCAATTATCGCAGCGTCATGGCGACGAACGGGCCGTGGGCCATGCGCGGTTATCAGGCGGACATTGACGGGCGCAACCAATACACCGGACAAAATTACGAGGAGAAGGGGCGGACGTTCCTCGCGCTGCGCGGCCAGATCACACGGCAGGTGGATGATCAGTTGCCGCAGATCATCGGCTCGCTCGGCAAAACGAATGAACTGCTGGCCGTCATTAAGAACGACGACTGGAACGAATACCATCTGATCGTCACCGGCAACACGCTGACGCACATCTTGAACGGCCGCGTGATGAGCGTGGTGATTGATGAGGACATTCAGAACCGGAAATTTGACGGAATGCTCGGCGTGCAAGTCCACGTCGGCCCGCCGATGAAGATCGAGTATCGCAACTTTCGTTTAAAGAACCTGGTCGGCGGAAAAAATTGATGGTGTTTAAAGCGGTTTCAAAAATGGTCGGGCGCGCATGCGAACTTTATTGTGATTGTCGTTGGACGACTGGCGGGCACGTTCACCCTCTCCATGAACCCCGGTTCCCAAAGCGGCGATAAATCGTCCGCAGTCCAGACGCTTCGCGCGTCATGATGGCGTCCCGTCGTCGCGCAGCGTCTGGACTGCGGGCAGCTTCAGCGCCGCTGTGGGAGCGCGCCGGTCGCTGCGTCGGTTCAAGGATTCAAAGCACGCTCACTTCCTGAGTTGGCCACCAGATTGAAAAAACCGTGCTGGCCGCAATCAAACCGCCACCACCGCCGTCCAGCCGTGGTCGCCGAACTGCGATTTGAATTTCTCCGCCAGATTCTCCGCCGCCGCCAGATTTTCCGCTAGGGCAAAGGTCGTGGAGCCGCTGCCGGACATGAGCGAGGCAAGCGCGCCCTGCTCGCGCAGAAAATTTTTGTAGAGCGACAGCACGGGGAACTTGTCGAACGCGGGCGCTTCCAAGGAATTGTAAAATTCCGCCGCCGCCGTTTTCAAATCGCCGGCCTGCAAAACGGAAATCAATTTTTCCGCGCGGCCCTTTTGTCCGTTCAAGGCTGCCGGGAACCGCGCCAGGTTTTGATACGACCACGGCGTCGAGATGCCGAAGCCGGGATGGACGAGGAAGAACGCCTTGCCGCGCAGGGCGGGAAATTTTTCGAGCGCGCGGACTTTTTCACCGCGTCCGGTGGCGAGCGCGGGCTGGTCGTCGAGAAAAAACGGAACATCGGAGCCAAGTTCGGCGGCGAGTTCGTGCAGTTTTTCCAGCGGGAGCGGCGCGCCGAAAAGTTCGTTGAGCGCGGTGAAGGTCACGGCGGCGTTGGCGCTGCCGCCGCCGATGCCGCCGGCGAGCGGGAGTTTTTTTTCGAGCCGGATGCGGACGCCGTCGGAAATTTTGGCGGCGGCGAGAAACGCAGTCGCGGCGCGATGGACGAGATTGCGCGCGTCGGTGGGCAGTTCGGGATTATTGCAGGCCAGTTCGACGCCGCCGGCCGTGCGTTCAAACGTGAGGCGGTCGCAGAGGTTGACCGGCTGCAGGACGGTTTCCAGCTCGTGAAAGCCGTCGGCGCGTTTGCCGAGGATGTTCAGGAGAAGGTTGACCTTGCAGGGCGAATTTTTTTCGAGGCGCATGGTTTCGGAAAAGTAAAAACGCGCCAACAGAACTGTTGGCGCGCGGGCTGAAAAATTATCACGTTCAATCAAACACCTTGAAACGGCTGCCGGGAACGAACGGCGCGATGTCGCCGCCGCTGAAGCCGGTGTAGGTGTCGGTGTCGAACAGCGGGTCGGAGATCAGGCCGGGCTTGTAGCTTTCGGGATAAGCCGGGTGGACGGAAAAGTGTTTGGTGGCGACGGGATGATAGGGCGGAAACGGAAAGGTGACCATTTCGTAAAGGCCGAGGCCGGTGCGCGCCACCGAGCGGTTAAAGCCATGGATCACGCCGTAAGTGTAGCCTTCATCGGGCGAACCGAGGACGGCGGTCTGTTCGATGGAACGGCGCATTTCGCCGAGCCGGATGATGTCCCAGGAATTGCTGACGCCGCGGCCCAGTTTTTGTTCAGGGCCGACGCAGCCTGCGACGAACATTGCGGCGAGGCCGGCCACGAGAGGAAAAAATATTTTGCGCATAGGTTTTTCAGGTTGGTGGCTTGACTCTACGCCGATTCCCCGGCTTGTAAAGCGCGTTTTCGGTCGCGCCGTTCCCAATACCACGCGATCCAGACGCTGATTTCATAGAGAACCTGCAGGACAACGGCCATGACGATCTGCGTGAACACCTCCGGCGTGGTCAGCAAGGCGCCGAGCACGAGGTTGATGACGACCATATAGCGCCGCATCGCCGCGAGTTTTTTGTAGTCGAGCACGCCGATTTTGACGAGGGCGAGCAGCACCACGGGCAGTTCAAAGCCCAGCCCCATGCCGAGCAGAAATTTGGTCACGAAGCTGAAATAAGTTTCCGCCCGCCATTCGGGAACCCGCACGCCCATCCACAGCGCCCACCATTCGGCGAATTTCAACGCCCGTGCCATCACGAAAAAATAGCTGAACGCCACGCCGGCGAGGAACAGCCCGACGCCGACGAACGCGGCGCGCAAAACATATTTTTTTTCGCGGATCTTCAAGGCCGGCAGCAGAAACTGCGCGATGAAAAAAAAGATGAAGGGCGAGGACAGCAGGATCCCGCCGTAAAACGCCAGGCTCATGGTCGAAAAAAACGGCGCGGCGGGATCGAGATAAATCAAATCGGTGGCGGACTTGAGGGCCATTTCCTCCGGCGGATTTTTTTCCACGCGGAGCGACAGGAAAACATTGCTGCCGACCTCCACCGGTTCCACCTGGATGACGGAGAACCAGTTGGTGCCCAAGTCCACGCCGCCGAGGCGGTTGGTCGCGAGTTCCAGCGTGGCCAGCGTGTTGGTGCCGAAGCGCACGAGCGTCTTGTGTTCATCTCCCACCCGGACGAGGGCGGCGTGTTGCAACGGCCACTTTAAGACGGCGACGATTTGCGGCACGGCATAGAAGGAGACAAAGAAACCAATCATCAACGCCGACCCGGCCTTGATGATCAGCCAGCGGAAATCCTCGAGATGCTCCAGGAAAGATTTGACCGGCCCGCCGCCATCGTCCTCATCGAAAAGCGGCTCTTTGGTTGGATCGGCCATGAAACGAAGAAAAAAAACGGCGCGGGGTCAGACGGTTTTGGTTTCCGACGGCGGCGTTTGCGCGGCGGTGTTGGCCGGCGGCGTTTTAGCGGGCGGAGGGGTCGCGGTCTGCTCGTTCTCGATGGATTCGGTCACTTCACGCGAGGCCTTTTTGAATTCGTTGATGCCTTTGCCGAGACCCTTGGCAAAATCAGGAATTTTCTTCGCGCCAAACAGCACGAGGATCACGACCAGCACCACAATCAGCTCCGTTCCACTCAAGCCCATCAATGCTAAACAAACATTCATATATTTATCTTTCTGCCACGAAACTACGCCGCCAACGCCGCAGAGTAAAGCCGCAAAACCGGCGGACTTGGGGCAAACCTCGTCGCTTCCAAACCAACAACCCTTCCTTGACACCGCAAAATGCTGTGTGTTACAAACAGGTGACCACAATTACCTGTGGTTTTATGCGTTGCCCCAAGTGCGGTTGCCAGGATGATAAGGTCATTGATTCGCGTGCCTCCCGAGAAGGCGCGACCATCCGTCGCCGCCGCGAATGTCTCGGCTGCACCCACCGCTTCACCACCTACGAGGAAGTCGAACACGAAGGACTCATGGTGCTCAAGCGCGACGGCCGACGCGAGGAATTCTCCCGCGACAAACTTTTGTCCGGCCTCAAAAAAGCGTGCCAGAAGCGCCCCGTCAGCCTCAAGGCCATGGAAGACCTGGTGGATCACATCGTTGCCGTCGTGACCGCAAAATATGACAGCGAAGTTCCCGGCGAGGCCATCGGCAAGATGGTCATGGACGGGCTGCGCGAACTTGACGACGTGGCCTACGTCCGCTTCGCCAGCGTCTATCGCCGGTTCGAGGAAGCCACCGACTTCGTGTCGGAAGTTAAAAAACTGGAGGCTGCGAAATGATCGCCCTCCAATCCGACTGCCTCCTCTTCCGGCTGACCAACGGCGAAAGCGTCCCCTGCTCGGCGGAAATGATCACCATCGAGATCGCCGGGAATTCCGAAGGCTTGATTGATTCGGCCATGCTCAAGCACGCCGCCGCGTCCGTGTTTCACTATTTCAAGACCGACCTCGAACGCGAATCCGTCACCGTCGGCGAATTTTCCATCGCGCTCGAACAAGCGTTGCACGGACTCGGCCTCACGCTGTTCGCCGACGAGTCGCAAACGCCCAGGCCCGCCCTGGAGGCCGACCTCGCCCTCCTCGCGCGCGAAGCCGCCGGCAACCTCGAACTTTTTTTCTTCCCGCGCCTGCGCGACGAACTGCGCGCGAAACTCCGCCAGGCCCCGGGCGTGCTGCGCTTCCGCGGCCTGCGCGGCTGCGCCAAGCAGCTCGCCGGCGCGCAACGCTGGAGCGCCCGCTGCGAAAAAATGCAGGAGCAGATCGTCGGCTACCTCCGCGAATGTCTGACCGCCGAGCCGGCGCCAAAAGACTGCGCCCTCGTCGTGGAATGAAACGTGACGAGTAACGAGTGATGCGTGAAGAACGCAATTCTTTATCACGCATCACTCGTCACGCATCACCGCCTTATGAGCAAAACCTTGTTTGAAAAAATTGTCGCGCGCGAAATCCCGGCGGCGATTGTGTATGAAGACGACCTCGTGCTCGCCATCCGCGACATCAATCCACAGGCGCCGACACACGTTTTGATTTTTCCGAAGAAGCTCGTGCCGCGCATCGCCGAGGCGCAGCCCGGCGACCAGAAACTGCTCGGCCATCTGCTGCTCAAAGCCGCCGAAGTGGCGGACAAAGTGGGTTTGAAAAAAGGCGGCTACCGGCTCGTCATCAACAACGGCGCGGACGGCGGCGAAACCGTGCCGCACCTGCACTGCCACATCCTCGGCGGACGGCACATGGCCTGGCCGCCGGGGTGATCAAGTGCCGGGCGTTCCGCCGCTTGAACTGCCGCCACGCTTGAAAAACTTTTTGACAAACGCCACCACCGCGATCACGCCGATGATGATGAATTTTTTCGCCGCCAGCAGGCCGACCCAGAACAATTTGAAAAATCCCAGCTTCGCCGCGATGCCGCCGGCCACGAGTGCGGCGATGCCGTAAGTCGCCACCTTGTCCACCTTCGGATCGAAGTCGGCGTAGCGGCTGCCCTCCTTGAAATCCACCATGCCGAGGATTTGCGGCGTCTGCCTGTCAATCTCGGCGAACTGCTCGATGCCCGCCACGGCGTTCAGTTCCAGCACGCCCTTCCGGCCCAACATGCGGATGCTGTAGTTCAGCGTGTCCTGCTTCTCGCCCTCGAACTTGAGCTGCTTGGCCCAGTATAGTTTGTGCGCTTCGGCGTCGTAATGCGGCGTCGCGGCCCAGCCGACCAGCGTGATGGCCGGGTAGCCTTTTTCCTGACGCGCCTGGTTGTTTTCCGCGATGCCCTTCTGCATGGTCTTGAGCAGGTCGTCGTAGTTGATTTTGCTCGCGTCGTTGTCCTTCACAAAACCGTCCTCGTTGTAATCCATCGTCACGATCCAGGCGTTGGAACTCAACGGCGTCATGCCCGCCGGGATCAGCAGGCCGAGCGGCTTGTCGCCGGAAGGCGGATTGCCCCAAAGTTTCACCAGCACCGTCTCGGCGTCGTCCGGCCCGAGAAAATTAAATTCCTTCGGCACGGTCAGCTTCGCGAGTCCGCCGCGCAGGTCAATCTCGCCCTGCTGATACTTCAGGCCCTTGAGCAGCGCGACGACTTCCGCCGGCAGTTTGTTGGTGTCTTCCTGCGCGCGGACGAGGGCGGTCGTGGCCAGAAAAAAAGTGAGCAATAGCAGAGGGAGTTTTGTCTTCATGTAGGGTTGATGGTTGGTGGGTCCGGCTTCTGAAAAGCCAATGCAACACCTGACGCCGCCGCAGTTTGCTGACGCGCCGCAAAGTTGTCAATTCCCGGCAGCCGCCACCGGCCAAAATGTGGCAGGGCAGAGCTGCCGCTCTGCCCCATTCTCCCCCGTCAGCCAGCGAAGCGATGCTGACGGAATCAGTGCGCGTCAAACCCGAAGGCCGGAACTTCGCTGCGCTGGTTCCGGCGGGAAAGTTTGGGCGGCGCGGCAGCGCCGCCCTACCAATTTTGGCAGGGCAGAGCTGCCGCTCTGCCCATTTCTCCCGTCAGCCCGCGCAGCGTCGCTGGACGGAACCAGCGCGCGTCAATCCCGCAGGCCAGAACATCGCTGCGCTTGTTCTGGCGGGGAAATTTGGGCGGCGCGGCAGCGCCGCCCTACCGTGTTATGGGAAAATTTTTACGCGGTAGAATTTTGCGGCGGAATTCGTCGTGCTGTCGGTGAACTCAAACGCACCGGTCGTATTCGTGAGATTGGTCAGCGAACCCCAGACGCCCAAGACGGCGCCGGTTTGCAGCGTGTAGGTTCCGGTCAGGCCGCTCATCACCATTTTTACGCGGTTGCTGGATTGCAAAGCAATGGATTCAAATTTCAGCGGCGCGGCGTTGAAAAAATTCAGCGCGTCGGCGATGTAGGCGCTGCGCACGCCGGCGCTGGTGATGGTTTCGAACGGGAACGCAAGGTAGATGACTTTGCCGCCGCCTGCCGCGCCGTTGTAGCTGATGCCCGCCGCGCCGCTGACGACGTTGCTGTAATTGACGCTCACTATCGCGCCGCCGTTGGTGGGCGTGATCAAATCCGGAAAGCCGACGAGATAAATCCCCTTGGAGCCGTCGTCGAAAGTGCCGTTGGTGTTGCCGGCAAAAATGGAATTCGTGGCGGCGGTGAAATTCCACACGCCCGAACTGTCCGCCGTATAAACCGCATGAAGCTGGTTGTGGAAAAAATTCTGATCCGCGGTGGATGAGACGCCCGCGCGGCCCAAGTCCCACGCGATTTCCGAGCCGGAGACAAAAAGATTTCCGCCGCCCGCGAGAAACGCCGTCACCTTCGTCTGCTCCGCGCTGCTGAAACTTTCGTCCGCCGTGGATTCGTTGCCGCACGCCCAGATGACGATGGGATAATTGGTGAGCGCGACGAGGTTGTTCGCAACCGCCGCGCTCTGGCACGAATCAAACGCCACGCCCGCCGCGCTGACGGCCTGGCCGTGCGGCACGACGTAGTCGAACGCGTTGATGCGGCGCGGCAGCACGCGCTCGTTGCCGCCGGTGCCGCCGGGCGGAACGTAATTTTGCGCGACGAAATTTTGTTTCAAGTTCGTGGTGCGGTCAAAGCGGTCGAACGCGTTCACAAAAAGAATTTTTTTGGAGGTGCTGAACAGCGGCGGCCGGCAGCCGACGACGGCGGACGGAAAAGATTCGCCGCCGGCATTGGCGGCGGCCACGCGAAAATAATAATCCACGCCCGCCGTCAGATTCGTGACGGTGAAATTCGTCACGTTGCCGACGGAAATCGCGTTGCCGAAGCCGCAGCCGTTGGTGGATTGGTAGATGATGTAGTTCGTCGGCGCACCGCTGTTCGCCACGCTCACCGGCGCGGCCCACGCAAGCGCGACCGAGCCGTTGGGGCTGCCGCTGGCGCGGAGGTTGGCGGGCGGTTCCGGCAAAAAAATCAGCGGCACGGGACTGTTCGTGTCGAACTGGTTCATGTATTTGACGACGGCGTGCATGGCGGCGCGGCCGACGGCTCCGCGCGCGCGGGGATCGCGCAGCAGCGCGGCGTCGGTGGCGTCGTCGTGATACGCCACTTCGATGATGGTGGCGTCCATCACGTTCACGAAATTGTTGTTGCTCAATTCGGAGTAGCCGCCGGAATAAGTGATGTTGGTGCCGCGGTCGTTCCATGCAAATTCCAGCGGCGGCGAGCCGAGGCCGACGAGTTCGTCGTTGACGGTCGAGCCGCACAACTGCGCGAGGGCGGCCTGGTTGGGCGTCGAGGTGCCGGTGATCAAACCCACGGTGCCGCGCTGGCCGCCGGCGTTCGAGTGAAAGCTGATGTGGATGCGCTTGAAAAACGACGTGCCGTTCGTCTCGGTCATTTCCACGGACATGCGCGGCGGGGCGTGCCAACTGTCATGCTCGTCAGAGTCGCTGGCGTTGTAAATTGAAGCGGACTGGCCCTGGCCGAAATTTGACTGAATCCAGTAACGGCAGCTTTCCTCTTCGCGCGGGTAACCGGAGACGCCGCCGCCTTGATTGACCGAACCCATGCCGTTGCCAAAACGAATCGCGTCGGCGATGACCACCGAACCGTTCGTGGAACCGCGCAGGTTGCTGATGACCACGGAGCCACTGGCGGCATTGGAGCCGGCGTCGAAATAATATTCGCCGAGATAAACCCAGCCGTTGCCGACCAGATGATGCGGCACGCGATACTGCGATTCACCGCCCGTGTGGCGGATGCGATACAACTGGTCGCCGCGATCCGTCCCGTGGCGAACCCAAGTGTAAACCGGATAATAACCGGCGACGGGAATTGTCGCTGTGTAAGTCGCCGTGGCGGTTTCCGTCGCGGCCAGCGAGGCGTAGCGATATGGCACGTCGCCGGGACTGCCAAAAAAAACCGTCGAAGTGCTGGCGGTCCACGAACCGGCGAAGGTCACGCCAGCATCATCGTTATCCAGCACGACCTCATTCGTCTGCTGGCCGAGCGGTCGCATGGAAGCGACGATAGCCCCGGCGTTGAAACAATACGCGGCAAAAAAATTCAACTGGTCCAGGTTGCCGTAATCTTCGTTCATCGAGTTCAGCGCGGTGGGCCGCTGGAGATACCAAAAATTGTTGGTGCTCCACGTCCAGCCGTGGCCGGAGTTCATGAACACGACCCGCCCGGAAAGCGTCCCGACGGGCTGATGCGCGGAAGGGACCACCGGGCCGAACGCCGAAGTCACTTGGGAAAATGGCGTCGCGGATTTTGCCGGCACCGGCTCGCTCCACTCCGGCGTGGTGGCAAAATCGTGCCACGAAGTGTTGTCAACCGGCGAGTCCTCCGGGCCGGCCGTCGCGCGTGCGGACGACGCACCCGCGACCAGCGCACTGGCTAAAATCCAAACGAAACGAAACGTCATGGCACTAGTATTACATTAAAAAGATGCGGCGGCAATCGGGCTGCATACGGGGCGGGCTGGAGACTGTTCGGGTTTGGAGTTCCGCCTTTAGGCGGCGGCGCGCGGCGTTTCGTCCGGGCCGCCTAAAGGCGGAACTCCAAACGGGGTCGGACTGCGGCTTTCCGCCACTTTTTGAATTCCTTGCTTGCGCTCATCGTCGTTCCGAAGAAAAATCTCCGCAAGAAAAAATTATGTTTTCACACGTTGTCATCTTCTGGACCGACCCGGCCCATCCTCACGCCGCCGAGGCCGTCATCGCGGGCGCAATCAAATATTTGAAACCCATCCCCGGCCACATCCATTTTCACATCGGCAAGATGGTGGGCAGCGCGCGTCCTGTTGTGGACCAAAGCTATCAGGTCGCGCTGAACGTCACCTTCACCAGCCAGCAGGCGCAGGACGATTATCAGGTGCATCCGCTCCATCTGGAGTTCGTGGCGCACTGCGTGAAGCCCTTCGTCAAGAAAGTGGTGGTCTATGACTTCAAATAGGGCATAGTGAGGCCGCTTGGCGCAAAAGTTGCAGCCGAATCCAGTCTTATGTCGTTACGGAGTCGTTTGCCCCTGATGTTTGCGCTGCTTTTTATAGGGGCGCATAATCTTGTCGCGCAACCTTACGGTTTGGCCGCGCGCCCGGCGGTTGGCCCCTTCCTGAACAACGTCCTGCCGGAAGCCGCCCCGATCGTTTCCGGCAACTGGTCAACCGTGCCGGCGTTTCCCAACTTATATTTCACCAACGCCGTCGGCCTGACGCATGTGCTCGGGACGACGCAGTTGTGCGTCTGGGAACGCGAAGGCCGCGTGTGGACGTTCGCCAACAGCTCGAACGTGACGCAAAAAAAACTGGTGCTGGACATCAGCAACCAGTGCCAGGGCTGGGATGATTCCGGACTGCTGGGGCTGGCGTTTCATCCGGGCTTCGCGACGAATCATTTCATGTTCGTCTATTACGTCTGGGTGGTTCCCGGAACCGTGGCGGGCGACATGAACACCCGGCCGACCCTGTATGTCCCCGGTGCCTATCACGACCGGCTCTCGCGGTTCACGCTGGACACGAACGGCGTGGCCATCGCGGGTTCGGAGCTGACGCTGGTGAACCAGACGGGCGACCATGTGTGGCACAACGGCGGCGGGATGTTTTTTCATCCGACCAACGGGTTTCTTTACTGGACCGACGGTGATGACAACGACAATGCGACCACGCAGATCATCCACAGCAATCTTTTTTCCGGCGTGTTTCGGATTGACGTGGACAAGCGCGGCGGCGCGATCAGCCATCCGATTCCCCGCCAGCCCGCCGTCGGGGTGACGACAAATTATTACATCCCGAATGACAATCCCTTCGTCGGCCAGTCGAACGTGCTCGAAGAATTTTTCTGCCTCGGCCTGCGGAGTCCGCATCGCATGACGATTGATCCGCCGAGCGGGCGGATTTTCATCGGCGACGTGGGCTTCAGCACGCGCGAGGAGGTGGACATCATCGAGCCGGGCGAGTCGGGGCTGAATTTTCAATGGAGCACGATCGAGGGTTTGCAGGGCGACTTGACGCCGCCCTATGTGGGCATCAACCGCCGGCCGGTTTTGGACTACACGCACAGCGACGGGATCGCCGTCATCGGCGGCTATGTTTATCGCGGCACTGAATTCGCCACGGATCTCGCGGGGAAATATATTTTCGGCGACAACGGCGCGCGGGTCGTCTGGGTGCTGGACGAATCCACGACGCCGGCGGGGAAAATTCCGCTGGC
>JAYVCM010000336.1:0-4444 GCA_043749955.1 Limisphaerales bacterium
GACATGATTTGCGTGCGGCGTCCGGTGCGTTCGGCGAGCTGCGCGGCGTAAAGGCTTTCGGGTTTCATGAACCCGTTCGAATTGCGCCAGACGCCATCGCCCTCGAAGCCGGCCCACGAACCGAACGACCAATTCTGCGCGCCCGGCGGATTCCAGCAGCGGATGACCGACGCGCTGCAATTCCACAGGACAGAATTCGCCGCCGCCCAGCCGATGCCGGCGTTGTTGCCCGCGCGATAGCCGAGTGTGAGTGCGTTGCCATCAATGCGCACGTTGTCGAAGAGCGTGCCCGACGACCAGCTTTCAATCGCGCCGCTGTCGTCGAGAGCTTCGCTCGCCTCGCATTGCACGAACGCGTTCGGCCCGGCGGCGCAGTGGCCCACGGAAAAATCATGGCGGCCATGCCCGGCAAAGCAGCGCAGGAAAAGCGTCTGCTGCCCCATCGTGAAAAAAGTGTGGCGACGATAGCCGCCGATTTCCGAGACCGGCGCGAGCGACAAACAATCTTCCACCGTCACGCGCTGGCAGCTTTCATAAACCGCCACGGCGGAACCGGCGAAGTGTTTGAAGGCGACCTGGCGCACCCACGCATCGGCGGTGTTTTCCATCGTGATGGCGCACCACGAATGGTTTTCGTCCTTGGCGTTGGCGGGATCAAAGGTGGATTCGAGCGCGAGGTTTTCAATGCCAATGTGGCTGATGCGACCCGGCCAGTTGTAGGAGACGACGTGAGGAGTCTCTGAATTATTGCCGATTGCTCCCGCCTCGCGGGACCGATTGCCGATTGGGGAATTAGTTGGAGCCTCCTCACGTCGGCTGCTACGAGATAAGTTTTCCAGCGCCGTCGTGATCGGTGCGTCCACGGTCACGAGATCGCCCTCGACGGATTTCACAATGCGATCCCAGACGAGGTCGCGGCTGCCGGGCTTCCAGCCGCCGCCTTCGCCGCCGCCAAAATCATTCGCGCCCAATTTATCAATCCATTCCTTGGTGCTGGGACGGATGACGCTGATGGTGTCGCCAACTTTGAGGCTGCCTGCAGATTTCAGATGAAGACTTGTCGCGCCGACGGGAACGTAATCATCCGCGATCTGCCAGGAATCATTTTTTTGCGCCGAGTAAGTGTCACGCCCAAGAATGCGGATGAGCGTGCGGCGATCCACGCCGGTGGCGATCAGCCCTGTTCCATCCTCACCCGCGCCCTGCCCGCGCAAGACGACGCCGGAATTCGTGATGAGCAATCCGCCGGAAATTTCGTGCCTGCCTTTAAGCAGCAGAACTGCGCCGCGAATCCCATTCGTGTCGGCGGACAAACCTGCCACGTAATCAATCGCCGTCTGGATGCGCGCGGTCTCATCGCCTTTCACCGGCGCGACAACGACACGAACCGGCGCGCCGGGAATTGTTTTGTCGCCGCCCGCGTAACCGCAGCATGAAAAATCAGAGACGCGATTGCCGCGCTCGTCGGCGTCGTAGTGCAACTGGCCGTTCGCGCCGGTCGCGATGATTGGCGGCGGATTTTTTGGCGCGGCCTGAAGCGACAGCGCGCAGGCGAATACGAGCGTAGCCGCCGACGTGAGGAGGCTCTGACTCATTCGGATTTTAGAATGAGCCTCCTCACGTCGGCTGCTACGAGATTTAGAGGATGCGTTCATGGCAGCTTTCCGGTCAGCTTCGCGAGTTTTTCACCGCGCGCAATTTCTTTGCCGTCCGCCAGCATGACCAATCCTTTGCCGCGACCATAGTGCCGGCCGTCTTTGTCCCAGAGAATGGTGAGCATGTGGCCATGATACTTCACGCCATCCAGGCAGAACCAGTCCCATGTGCCGTCCGGCAGCAGCGGATAAACTTCCACCGTGTCGTCGGCGCGCGGACGCAGACCGACCACGCCGGTGATGAGCAAATCGGCAAACGTCGAGTGATTGTAATAACGGCTGCGGCCGCCCTTGCCGTTGATCCAATCGCCGGTGACTTCATCGAGATACTCGCCGATGTAGGGTTTGCCATCCGCGTGCTGGCTGTGGACGTAGGTGAGGAAGGTGTCGAAATAATCGCGTGACGTGACGTCCGCCGCCGCCCCCTCACCCCGGCCCTCTCCCCCGCTGCGGGAGAGGGAGACGCCACCGTAGTCGCGCAACACATTCGCCAGCGCATAGAGCGTTTGCGAGGTGGCGAAGGGCCAGACCGCGCCGTCCCATTCGCAGGTGCCGACGCCGTGCGAACGGAACTGCGGATGCCGCCGCTCGGCGGTGGTGAGGCCAAAGGGCGCGCGGAAACCCTGTGGGTCGGTGAGCTGCCGCCAGGCGGATGTGGCGTCAGGCATCCTGCCTGACGTAGAGGGCGGCATCCTGCCGCCCGGATTGGCGTGCGAACTTGCGACCGCCTTAAAACTTTCAACGCGCTTTGTGCCATCCATGCTTTTTCCGCCGGGCTGGAAGCCCGGCTCTACGGCAGGCAGGATGCCCGCCGCCACATCCGGCAGGCCGAACATCCACGGGATGAAGCCGAGTTCCTCGCGGACGTTGGCGAACGGAGCGCTGGTCTCCGACCCGGCGAGTTTCAAGTTGGTTGCAGTTCGAGCCGAGACGGTGCCCAGCGTTGCGGCGGGACGAGCCGTGCCGGAGGCCGGCGTTCCGAGCTCGCGGCGCACTTCAAAAAATTTCGCATCGTCGTTCCACAAATTTTCCTGCACGAGCTTTTTTAACTGCGCAGCCTTGGCAGCGAACTCTTCCGCGATTTTTTTGTTTCCGGCCAGCCGCGCGATGGCGGCGATGGCGCGGGCGTTGGCGAACATGTAGCTGTTGATGGTCGGGCGGGCGTTTTTGTTCGTGCGCGAGCCGCTGATGGATTCCTCCATGCCGTCGCGCACGTCGAACTGCCAGAACAATCCGTTGGTCAGTTGCTTTTCCGCTTCCCAACTCTTGTAGTCGGCGACGAAGTCCGTGAGCAGGTTCGCGAGAAAAGTTTTATCGCCATTCACGAGAAAGCGGTCGTAAGCCGCCGATTCAATCCAACTGCTGTAGCTGTGGAATTTTTTTTGCGGCTGGCCGCTGTTGCCGCGAAACCAGAATTTTGTGTAGTCGTCCAAATATTTTTGACCATGCAGCCACCGACCTTCGGCCAGATGAAACCCGGCGGCGCAACTGATCGAGTTGAAAACATCGGCGTGGCGGACCGGCGTGAGAAATTCCGTGATGATGAAGCCGCCAGGCGTCTGCACGATGTGCTTGCGGAACGACCACCAGCGGAAATAATACAGCTCCTCCACGTCTTTATCGGGACATTCGAAGAATGGAATTTCTTTTTGCAGCCAGCTCCACGAATCCGCGTTGGGAATCGTGTTGGTAAAATTTTCATCTTCCATCGCGTTGAACTTCTCGACGTGATGGGCGAAATCGGCGGGTTTGAGGATGGCGAAATCGGCGGCGAAAGAATTTTGAGCCACGAAACACACGAAACACAAGAAACCGAAGCGGAAAAATTTGTGAAACGAACCCACCTCACCCCGACCCTCTCCCCCCATCCGATGGGCGGAGAGGGGGAAACGTGCGCAGCGTTTCGTGCTGGCGTCCCCTTTCGTGCAGTTCGTGTGTTTCGTGGTTAAAATCATTCCCGGCTCACAAATTCAATTTCGCAATCTCGGCCTCGATTTCCTTCAAGCGGGCCTTGACCAGTTCGCGTTCCTCGGCGCGGAAGCGATGGAACGGCTCGGCCATGAAATCATCGCAGACCCCCATGCATGAAAGCGCGCACTTGATGCCTTTGATGATCGAGGAGGAATATTTTCCAATGCGATAAAAGGAATCGCTCACGCGCTGGATCTGTTTTTGCAGTTCCTGCGCGCGGGCGGCATCGCCCGTCTGCCACACTTTGCAAAGTGTGGTATAAAGTTTCGGGAACAGATTCGCCCCGCCGCTCACGCCGCCATGGCCGCCGAGCTGGAGGGCGTCAAAAAGTTTCTCCTCCGGGCCGATGAGCAACGGCCAGTCGGGTCGGTGCTGCCGGATGAGTTCCGCCGCGGCTTTGAAATAATGCAAATCACCGGAGCTGTCCTTGAAGCCGATGATGCGCGGGTTGTCCATCGCGCGGCGGACGGTCTCCAGTTCAAAGTGAACTTTCGTCAGCGCGGGCATGTTGTAGATAAACAGCGGCAACGGCAATTCCGCGACGAGGTGGTCGAGATACTCCTGCAACTCCGGCTGCGCTTCCGGCAGATAGTAAGGCGGCGCGACGACCAGCGCGCTTGCGCCCACATCCGCCGCGTGACGCGACAGATTCACGGACTCGACAAACGCGGTGTCGGTGATGCCGACGAGAACCGGCACGCGGTTATTGACCTGCTTGCAAACGCGCTCGATGAGTTCGCGGCGCAGGCGGTAGCTCAAGCTCGGCCCTTCGCCGGTGGTGCCGAGGATGAACAGCCCGGCAACGCCGGGCGTAGTGG
>JAYVCM010000337.1:0-9814 GCA_043749955.1 Limisphaerales bacterium
ATGCACGGTCGGGCGCGTCGGTTCGAGCAGGAGGCCCACGCCGCCGATGGTGGGGTCAACGTATTCGACTTGGGCGCGCGCGGGCGAAACGGCGAGTGCGAGAGCAATCAGTGGCAGAAAAAAATGTTTTAGAGCCGGTCTGAAAAAACCGGAGCGCGGCTGTGTCGTCCTCGACCAGCCGCAGCCAGCCCCCCAATTTCGGCGCGCCACGGTGTTCTCGTCGTGCTGCGGCTGGTCTGCGACACAGCCGCGCTCCATTTTCAGATTAGCTTTCATCGCTTGGCAGTTTTAGTGAGCTCGTGGCTGGTGTTCCGGTAAAGTTCTTTGTCGGCGGCAACTTCGCCGCGCAGAATTCTGCCCGCCTGACCGGTGAGCCACAGGTATTGGTCGCTGGGCAAATCTTCGTAGGTCAAAAACTTTGCCGGGGGCTGATCCGCTGGCGGTTTGCTCGTGCATTTGAAAATGGCCGTGGCTTCGTCCATTTCATCGAACATCGCCACATAGATCATCTTCGCCCCGGACTGCATGGCCGTCGTCATCAGCCCCCAGTAGAAACGTCCTTTTAATCTGGGAATGGCATCAAACGGATCGCGGCGCTTGGACAAATTATACCAACTGAATCCAGGATAAACGCACGGGACGTAATCAAGTTTTCTATCCGCGCACCATGTCTGATCTGCTTTTATCTGCGCCCCATAGCGATTCATCTCTCCATACAAGGATTCTGAAAAACGCCCGACCATCCAGGGCATGATGACATCAGCCTGGGCCATGATTTCGTGCAAGTAAGTGTCCGCGATTGTGTCCGCGCGCAAATCACGAAAATAATTCGGCACGCCGAGCATCACGCTGCACCCGCCGTATTGCGGATCGTGTTTCAAAAAATCCAGCAGCTTCTCGATGCCGATGTCGTGGATGTTGTAAGGCCGGTCGGGAAAACCAATGCCCCAGATGGCGACGAGTGGTTTGCCGCGATGATAGAGATACGTCTGGTTCGTGCCCTGCGACGTGAGCTTGAGTGCATCCACCAGTTCCTTCCAATCCTCGATCAGCGACGAACAATCTTCGCCCGGTTTCAAACCGGAGAGGTCATACATCACGGCGAGCGCACGACCATTCTTTTGCGAAGCCTTCAACGCGTGGCCGAGAATGATGCGGCCGGCGGCGCGACTTTTTTCCGTGCGCGTCATGTCGAAGAACCGCTGCACGAACACGCCGTCAATGCCGTATTGCTGCATCCAACGGAAATGCAAATCCACCGTGCTTTCATCCCATGAGCTGAACACCCGCGCCGGTGAACCGTCTTCCAGCTTGAAGCCCGTGGGGTAAGTTTTTTTGTATTCAGCAACGTCCGGCCACAGGTCAACCGTGGCGTTGTTCGGGCCAAATTCCCTTCGGCCGTAATGCACCCAACCATGTCCCGAGCCATCGCCCTCGGCGCGAAACCAGCCTTGATAGCCGCACATGATGCGGCCTTCGTAGGAAGGGTAGCGCGAGGACGGCGAATGTTTCGTCCCGGCGGAAGCCTGCCCCCAAGCCAGCGCCGTCAGCGCGACCAGCAAGCAGATGGTTTTATTGTTCATTGCAATGATGGGAGGCTCACAGTTCATCAGGCTGATTCACGATTGTGAACATTGCCGTGGCCGAAGCCGCTGGAATGGATGCCATAAAAAATCATCGGGTCGCACCATTTATCTGGCGCAACTGTCATTATCGCCTGAGTTGTCAAACTTAAGCCACTCCCCTAAAGCGGGGATGGTTTGCGGTCGAGACAGGAAATCCACACGTCATCGCGCGTGCGCCACTTCCCGGCGGCATCCACCGGCGGCGCAAAGTGTTTCGCGGTGGCGGGGGCCTTCGCCGCAAACTCCAGCGAGCCTTTGCCGCCGTTGCGTTTTGAATCGGCGGGAACGAAGCCATGCCCTTCCATGTTGGATTGTCCGGCGAGGCTGAAGACGCGCACCGGCTTCGTCGCCGCTTCGATGGGAAGGCTTGCGGCCCGACCAGAAAAACCACTGGAACTTTCCCCGGCCATGGGGAGTTTTAGTTGTCGTCAGCGGGAAGGTTAGTTGTCGCTAGAGGGACAGGTTTCATGTTTTGTAGTTTGGGGTTGTTGCTGTGGTTATTGATCCGAAATTACTTGGTGACGCTGCGCGGATGCCACCTTATCTGGCAATGGTTGTCTTCACCGGCGCGGTTTCGTTGAGGAACAAAAACAAAACCAGGTCAGTGCCCTCGATTACATGGTTGAAGCCCAGCCGGACATCATCGCTCGGCTTGCCATTAACCAGAACCTTGGCCATGTCTGAGTTCCAGTTCTTGATGCGGATCGCCGGATTGATGACCGGAGATTGCTTGCTGCCTTGGAGGTTGATTTCTACCGTCCCGCTTCCCGGCTGACTATTCTCTACCTGGTAGCAGCGCTGACTTTTGTCGTATCCTTGCGAGGTGAATCCCGATCCTTTCAAGGTTAGCTCGGAGGGATAGGCCCAGGAACGGCCAAAGGTTATGAGTTCGTTCATCCCCATGCGGTTCATGCCATAGAGGCCGTTCCAATGACTGCGGTTTCCATCGTCATGAATGACTGGCTCGGAGATCGGGAAACTGGAGACGTGTCCCGGACGGTCGAGCGTCCTGATCCAGCGGCCGTCACAACGGGCTTGGCCGACGGGAAAGTGATTGTAACCCGGGGCGACATACCTGACGGTCATTTCATTTCCCGGCTCAAAGCAGATGAACGGTTTGTTTTGGGATTTGAAATTGAATTGCTGCACGGTGTAGTCGTGCGGCCAATCGGCAGGAGGTTGCCGCAGCTCTTGCGGAACGGGCTTTTGATTGAAGTCGTAGTCGGCCATCGTGACGTAATCCGTCTCCAGCAGGTCGGTCTGGCGCTGACCGGGCTGCAAGAATGGCAGCGATTCCTGTAACTGAAACTCCGGCCCTAACGTGCCGTTGTTCCAGGATACTTTCCGGATACTAGAGCCGTCCGGGTAAACATAGTAATACTCATCCGCCCAGGCTTCCCATCCGGTCTTCTCATCCGGCCGCCAGACGTTGTCGTGGGAACTGACGAGCGCGTAGCGCCAATGCACGACAACCCGCGCAGCCGTGCTCTCGATGAGCCTGACATGGGAAAATCGGCAATGCCGGTCCTGCATGTGTTCATAGCAGCCTTCGGTGTCGTCGCCGCCGTGATCCCAAGTTTCCACGCTCTGATCGGCCATCCAGTTCTCATTTTCCGATACCCACGCCGGGCCATAGCGTGCGCCCCGCCAGAAGATCAGTTTGACCGGAGACTTATCGAAGCAGACGACCATGTCCGGATCGTTGTCCACCGGCCAGAGATTATCCCAGCCGGGGTAATACTTCAGTTTCGTATAGTAAGCGCCGAAACGGCCGGGGTTCTTTTCAATCACCGGTAAACGGTGGATTGGGATTTCGGGTGCGCCAACCTTGACTTGGGAAAACCGTTCTTTGATTTGCGCGGCGGTCATGGCGCCATCGCAGACCTTGATCTCATCAATGATTCCATCCAGCCCGAAGTAGGCCGGCACGGTTCCCCAGGTGCGGATGATATCGGAAGGGTTGCCGGGGGCAGCGACCATGCCGATGTGGGCCGGTGTTTTTGCCGAGTAAGTCACGAAACCTTTGAGGGGTAGAGACGCTGCCAGTTCCCCGTTCACAAACAGGTTCATGTCCTTTCCCCCGCGACACACTCCAACGAGATGCATCCACTTCCGCAGTGGAATTGTCTCCTGCGCGCTGGCACAAGTGATCCACCGCACCTCAATGGCTGCCTCCAACGCTACTTGCCCCGATGGCCCGATCATCAAGCGATAGCCTTTCACTTCCTTGGATTCGGTGGGGATGACCGGACACCAGTTCCACGGATATTCGCCCAGCGAAACCCACGCCTCCACGGTGAACTCGTTGCCCGGATTCTTCAGCTTGTCACCAGCCCGGATCACCCGCGTGGTGAATCCATCCAGCCGCAATCCGAGTCCGACCACACCGGGCGCGGCCTCGAAATTACCCTCAATATCGTCGGCGGTCCGGGTGGCCGGTTCGAGGCACGTCCGGTTCGTGATGGTTTCAAAATCCCATTGCATGATAACTTGCTGAGCCATCGTCAAGCTTGGGGGCAGGAGAAACAAACAGAACAGAGCCGCGCGGATAGAGTGTGCATTCATAAGTTGGATGTAGTTACAAGTTGAGAAAGTGACAGTATGTTAGTTCTTGGTGTTCGCAGTTCGACTTGGATTCGGGGCCAAGCTATTTCACCAATTCTTGTCGGGTGACGATGGGAACATAACCGACCTCCAGTCCGGCGGGCGGGGTCACGAGCAGCGCGGGATCGAGCGCCACCAATTTCCCGCGCGTGGGCGGGGCGATGTAATCGCGATCCGAAGTCCAGTGCGCATGAAGTTTCTCCACCAAGGCTTGCAGCTTGGCCTTTTTCTCCACGCTCCAGTGGTATTGCTGGAAGGATGGTTGGTCCACGAAACGATACCAGGAGTAGGTCACCACCGAACCATCCACGAGCCGGGCGGTGAACGGGCCAAGTTTCGGGCCGGGCTGTGCCCAAGCGCCGCCGCTGGGCGAGGTGTAGGGCGCTCCCTTCTCGGCGCGCTTGAATTCTTGAGTGAGCAGTTTGGTTTCCGCCGGCACCGCCGCCGCCGGCACGACCACGCGCTTCTCGCCGACATGCTTGTAGTATTGCGGGAACAGGCCTTTCGCGACGAGGTCGTTGGTGGACCACTGCAAGCCCCACACGTTGCCGTCGAAGATGCGCGTGTCGCAGGCACTCTCCACGCCGGTGATTTTTTTGCCCGCCTGATCGTAGTGCGTCGTCTTAGTATTGAGCTTGGGCTTAAATGCGCCCTTCGCATCAATTCGCCCGGAGCAGTCCGCGCCGCCATCGCGCCAAGATTTGAAGGCATCATAGAGTGCCGACTTCGAGCAATAGGTGACGTCTTGAACCAGAAAGGCGCGGCCTTGAGCGTCCACCGGGAATTGCAGCTTGGGCAGCTTCGAGTAAGTCGTCCCCTGCGCGTCCGTGGAGTCGAAGCGCGGCACGGTGTTGATCTCCATCGCGCCGCCGCCCATTTTGCCGGGGCGTGCGTCGAGGCCGCGACCATGGAGGAAAGGTTCGTTGAACAGCATGCCGATTTTGCTCCACGTCTCCGGGATGTAGTAAGCGATCGGGCCTTTGAAGTTGGCGGCGCTAAGGAAGCAGGTCCAGCTCTGGTCACCCGTCGGCGGATCGCCGGTCACGGGATCAGTGAAGGCGATCTGCGCCGTTTTCTTCGCGCCCAGCGTGACAGACGCGTGGCATGGTCCGGTTCGGGCGCAGGCTTGGAATGCCTTTTTGCTTTCGTCGGCTGATTATTTTATGGTTGTGCGATGGGCATAAGTTGGCGGCGGGGGTGGTTCGTTTGTTTTAGTGGGATCATTCCGGTCAAGTTGCGGGAACTTCATTAACACCCGATGACGCACTTATGACAGTTTTGTCATTTGGGTGACGATTGGGTTACGAAATGGCAACGCTGGGCGGGAAGTTTTTGGACCCAAGGCGGGCAGATTTTAATTCCATCGGGCCGGGACAATTTAAACGCCGCCTTATTTTTTGGCGGGCGGATTGGTGGCGGGTTCCGGCAGCAGCGGCTTCACGATCTCCCCGATCCAATCCGGTTGGGCGGCGTTGCGTTCGAGGACGGGATACTTTTCGCCGCCGCGATAGTTCACGGTGTGATTCTCGTAGTAGCCGTCCCGCTCGGTGAGGAGCTTGATGGCCGCGCGGTTGGTCACGGCGCTTTTCACGGCGTCGCGCAAAATTTTCGCCGACCAGGCGCGGCCGTCCACGGCGATGAGTTTCATGCCCTGGCTGATGCCCGCCTGGTCCGCCGGCGAACCGGGCAGCACGTCGCCAACGCCGCCGTCCGTGCCGAGCGTGAAGCCGAGGGAACAGCTCATGTCCGTCAGCTTGCGCTGGCCCTCGCGAATCTTCAGCAGCGGCGGAACTTCGTTCGTGTAGGCCAGCTTCCAGCCGCCGTTCTCGATGCCGCCGACCGGAGCGCGCGGGGCGATCTGATAGATGCGCTGCTGGAAAAATGTTTTCCAGCCGCCGGGTGAAATTTCCTCCAGCGTTTTCACGACTTCGTCCAGAGCGTAGGGCACCACCCTGGGCGGACCGCTTTCACCGCCGTAAAATTTTTTGCAGAAATCGTCCAAAGATTTTTGGCCGTGCGTCTGCTGGCGGAGGCGCGTGTCCGCTTCGAGCCAGATCAAATCGCCCTCGGGATAAAAATCCACGCCCCGACGCCGGCTCGTCCCGACGCCGGACGAATCGTAAAGCAGCTGCGCGGCCACCGTGGTGTCTGCCAGCGAACGCCACGACCGTCCGTCGCGGCGGTCCAGCATCGCGGCGGTCTGCGCAAAGGCCGCGCGGAAATTCGTCGGCGTCATCAGCCCGCTGCGCGCGGCGAGGACTTTGCCGAGATAATCCGTCAGCCCCTCATACACCCAGAGCAGTTCGCCGTGCATCGGCTGCTGGTAGTCCGGCGTGGCGAGGCCCGCCGGACGGCGGAATTTTCCGTTCCACGAATGCACCAGTTCATGCGGCATCAGTTCCGCCGCCTGCGACCGCGCGTCTTCGTCGGTCAGAAAATTTTCCGCCAGCCGGTCGTCGCTCGACTCGTGATGTTCGAGGCCGAAGTGCGCGACGTGCTCGCTCAACGTGACCAGAAAATGGTAGCCGCGATAATGCCGTGCGCCGAACAGCGCCTCCGCCTCGCGCACCAGCCGCGTGAACCGCACGGCGTCCTCCGGCTTCAGCTCCAGGTCGGCGGCATGGTCCGCCACGAGGTGCATGAGGTGCGGAATTTTTTCGCCGGGCGTGAGGTCCACCGTGCGGAAAAATTCCCCGGCGATCACCGGTGAATCTATGAGCGTCTCCAGCGGCGCGGTGGAAAATTTGATTTTGTTTTTCGCGGAATTTTCCACCGGCAGCGCCGTGCCGAACTTCCAGTCCGCCGGCAGTTTCAGCGTGGCGGCGAAGGGAATGGTCAGCGGCGACGGCGAGGGCGGATACAGCAGCACCTGGTTCCAGTTGAAATCCAGCAACCGTGCCGTGGACGACGCGCCGCCGGAATACACGCCGCCGCCCGCCGCCAGCAGAAAATCCAGCGACACCTCCACCGCGTCCGCGCCTGCCGGCACAACGAGATGGAACGTGAACATGTCCTCCGCGTCGCGCTGCCACTCGACCGGCTTGCCGTTGGCGGTGAAGGTGAGTCCCGTCAGGTTGTTGATCGGGCCGGTGGGCGAATGTTCGCCGGGAATCCACTTGGGATAAAACAGCGTGAGCGGCCCCGGCGACGCGGGAATATGCAGCCGCGCGTGGAGCAGATCGTGCGGCGCATCCGTCGCGTCCACGTCCAGTTTGACCGGCAAATTTTCTGCCGCCGCCGCCGACACGACAACGAAACCAGCCAGCGCCAGCAGCCAAAGCAACCATCCGCGTTTCATTTCCATGGCGACACGATGGGAAAAATCAGCGGCGAAGGGAATGAGAATTTTTTTGCGACGACGCGACCGATGAAATGGAGCCAACCAATGTCCTGGCGGGACGAGCGGGGAATCCGGCGGGCTCAAGACTTCTCCCCCGGCGGCTGGCGGCCGGCTTCAGTGCGGCGGCGGACGTAGCCGAGGTCCTGGTAGATTCTCAAATCGTGTTTCACCACCGTCGTGTGAACCGTGCCGGCGTTGTCCTTGAAACGGATCGTGGCCCGGATGTTCGTTGGTTGCCGGCGGCGAAAATACGCGGCGCTGTGATCCAGAAACGCCGTGATCTCCTTGTGCGGCGCGAGGAACGCGATTTTTTTGAAAAGCGGCAGCGCGGAAATTTCCTTCCCCTCGACGCCGGTGAATTTTTTATCGAACACGACCGAGACGTCGTGGGCCGGCGCTTCGCCGATGTTTTTGACCGCGATGAAAAACAGGCCGTCCTCGAAAATGAAATCCAAGATGACTTCGGGCTGGCGTTCGCTGCGGGTCATCGTGCCTCCGGGTTAGGCCAGCTCCAGACCTTCGTGGGCGATTTCGAGGGTTTCAATCGCCACCTCGTTCGATTTGGCCTTCAACGCCGGGCCTTCCCATTTGCAGGGCCAGCCGTTGAAAAAATTCCACCGCAAAATTTCCGTGCGGCTTTCATCCAGCAAAATAATGGATCCGCTGCGCCGCTCGACCGCTCCCTCAATCACGGTCTTGCGCCAGTTCCACAGCGAATTGTCGGCCGTCACGCCGCGCTTCAAAACGAGGTTGCCGTATTTGGTCAGGCCGGGGAGTTTGCGCGCGGTGTTCACCTTGTCGCCTCCCTCGCGATATTCGATGACCTCCGTTTCGTTGGACAGGCCGCTCACCTCGCTGAAACCGGCCTGGGTGACGCCTTCAATTTCCAGGTGGAAATTAAATCTGCCAAAGGGATCATTTCGTTTGTTGGCGGGCATGAAGTCATCACAGCAAGCCGGCGCGGCAATTGCAACCTTTCTTTGCAGGAAGCGAGGCGTCTCTGATTGAAAATCCAAATGCCAAAATTGAAATGAGTCTCGTCACCTCCACGGCGAAAAATCGCGATTGTTTTACCCACGACCGCATTATTCTTAAACCATGACTGCTGCGCTGAAAAACCTTGCTGAAACAGTGGAGGAGCTTCCCGCGAAAGACCGCGTCTTTCTGGCCGAACGCCTGCTCGTCAGTTTGGAAGAGGCCGACCTTGAGCAGCAGTGGGCCGACGAAGCCCTCCGCCGTCGCGACGAAGTGCGGTCAGGCAAGGTGAAGCCTGTTCCCGCCGCTGAAGTTTATCGCCGCATCGAACGCCTGCCCGCCAAGTGAGGCACGCATTCCATCCCGAAGCGGCTTTGGAATTCGAGGCGGCGGTTCAGCGTCAGGGTGTCGTTTCGCCCAGATACAATTCCAGCGAGCGGTCCACGGCGGCGCAGATGACACGGTAGAACGGCAGGCGGTCGCCACGATCCGCATCGTCCATCGCGGTGATGTAGGCGGTGCGTTGGTCGGCGGGAATGATCGTAAGGGGATGGTCGCGCTGCAACAGCAGCAGATTCATCAGCAGCCGGGCGGTGCGGCCATTCCCGTCCACGAACGGGTGAATCTTGGCAAATTCATAGTGCGCGTCCGCCGCAATCTTCACCGGATGCGCGGAGGCAACGGCCAGTCCCCCGATGAATTTCGCCATCAACTCCGGCACATGAACGTGACTCGGTGGAATGATCGGGCTGCCCGTAATGAACCCGCGCGTTTGCCGGTAGCGGCCCGCCCAAGCGTCGTCAAGGTTGCGCAAGACCAGCGCGTGCAAATCCAACAGGTCGCGTTCGCTGACGGGCGCACACTTTTCCGCGAGGCGATAAAGAAGTTTGATCGCCTCGTTGTGATTGATGGTTTCGTGAACTTCGCGCAGAGTTTTGCCACCGGGCGTGATGTTCTCGTCAATCAGCAGTTGCGTCTCGCGCAGCGTGAGCGTGTTGCCCTCGATGGAATTGGATGAATAAGTGAGTTCAATGCGGAGCTTGTGTTCGAGGCTCTTCACAAACTCCGGCGGCAACGGACGCGCGGCCTGCAAGCGTTGCTGCTTGGCGGTGAGCGCGGCCAACATGGAATCCAGTTCCGTCATGTTGGGAGTTTAGGCTGTCGCCAAGTTATCCTCCAACACTTTCGAGCGCGCGGAATTTTCCGGCGCTTCGCCGTTGGCTTGATTGGCATCCGCAAGAACTTTGATCGGCTCGTAAAAAGTATTTCG
>JAYVCM010000338.1:0-3699 GCA_043749955.1 Limisphaerales bacterium
GCATAGCTTTCTGAATTCTGGCCGTGCTGCGCGCCTCCTCTTGCGCACGCTCCTCGGTTGTAGCTGATGACAAGCTCCCAACTCCGGTTTTTGAGAAAAGCGGCTCGGGTTTGTAGCGGTGATTGTTCGCCAGAACCTCCGCGAGGATGTCCTCGTCCGTCAGATGCTCCAGCAGATCGGTTCGCAGTTTCATCGTTCATAATTTAACGCCGTTGTTGAATTTGGCAACCCGGCAGTTTTACGGCAACTGCAAAATGGAATCAGCCGGCGAAATCAAAATCCGAACAGCTCATGAAATAATGGCAGCGCGGACACCGCAGCTTGCACTTCTCGTTGATCAGCTCATGCCCGCATTGCAGACAATAACGCCAGTGCTCGCCGGAAATGTTTTCGGACGACGGCGCGGGGCAGGTTTCACTGTTCCGTGAAGTAATCGGAATCAATTTTTTTGATTTCAAAATTTGAAACAGGTGTAACGCCAATGTTGTTATCAATCAGCAATTGAGCCAACTGTTCGCCATCAATGAGGACGATCTTATTCTCAATTTTGGCGGCGTATTCCAAAGCTTCGCGGGAAAAATCTGACGTGGTGATAAAGATCCCTTTGCGCGCTCGCTGTCCTTGAAGCGCACCCGCAAATTTTTGAATCTCCGGCCTGCCGACCGTGGCCGCCCATCTTTTTGCCTGAAGATAAATAATGTCCAAACCGAGCCGGTCTTCTTTGATGATGCCGTCAATTCCCTCGTCGCCGCTTTTGCCAATTGCCTGCCCGGCATCTTTGCGGCTTCCTCCGTAACCCATTTTGACAACGAGTTCGACAACTAATCGCTCAAACAAGGACGGCGGACTTTGTTTTATTTGCGATAAAATTTCAGCGGCCAAATCTGCCCTTAAATTTTGATAGGCTTGTTCCAAAGCTTCCTGCGGTGTGCGTTTCTGATCAGACTCCTCTTCCTTGTCGCTTTTGCTTTCCGGTTCGTGCCGCAATGCTTTGAAAGCTCTAAACTCTTCAAACTGCTGAAGAAATTTTGCGTTAATCTGCGCCGGCTCCTGTTTCAAGACAGACAAGCCACGTTCAGTGATTTGAAAGAATCCGCGCCGAGGTGATTGGATCAGTCCGGCACGGTTAAGGTAAGTTCTCGCCCAACCAACTCGGTTCACAAAAATTTCTTGTTTGCCACTTGGCAGCAGTTCACGACGTTCCGTTTCCGTCAGTTTGAATTCGTTGGCAAGAGTTTCAATCGCTTCGCGCAATTGATGTTCAGCTTTGTCACCTGCTAGACGCATGAGCGGAAGCATCGTTGTCTGATAATCTGGAATTGCCATAATCTGTAATGTTAAAAGTGTTGCTGCACAGTTGAATTGTCGAGGCCAATTTAATTCACTGCGTCCTTCCAAACTTTTTCTCCAGTTCGCGGTAGTTCATTTCAATCAGCGTCGGGCGGCCGTGCGGGCAGGTGTAGGGCATCGCGCAGCGGCGCAAATCCTCGACGAGATTTTCCAGTTCCGCGCCACGGAGCGGGTCGTTGGCCTTCACCGCGTGGCGGCAGACGGTTTTGGCCACGGTGTGTTCGCCGAGTCGCGCGAGATTCACCTCGCGGCCGGCGGCGCGCAGTTCGTCCACGAGGTCGAACACAAATCGGCGCGTATCCGGAACCTTCACGAACGGCGGCAGTGCATCGAGCAAAAATGTCCGCTCGCCAAATTCGCTCAAGCCCACGCCGAGCCGCGTGAGCGCGACGAGCTGTTCCCGTAAAAATTGCGCGTCGCGCGGCGGCAACTCAATCGTCTCCGGCAGCAGCAATTTTTGCGAGGGCGTGACGCCATTTTGTTCGAGGCGATTCAACATCTGCTCGTATAAAATCCGCTCGTGTGCCGCGTGCTGATCCAGCAGCACGAGTCCGCGGTCGGATTCCAGCAGCACATACAGCTTGCCGACGACGCCGACGAGGCGCAGCGGGACGTTGAGCAGCGGGGTCGGTGATTGCGGAGTGCGAAGTGCGGATTGCGGAGCGGGGTCAACTGCCGATTGGGTTTCTGGTGCGCTCGGTGCTGGTTCTGCTTTCGCCGGTGACGCCGACGAGAAGCCCGTTTTCAAAGTCGTTTGGGCGGCGGACGGAATTTGATCTGGAACTGTCGGCGACGGTTTTAATTTCTCTGGAAAGTTTGGCAGCGCCGGCGCGGAAACTTCCGGCGCAGGTCTGGGAGTGATTTCTGGCTGCTGTAATTTTTGACTCTGCGTTCTCTGCGTCTCTGCGTTAAAACTTGTTTTCGGCTCGGAATGAAACGCCAGCAGCGAGTCGCGCACGGCCTGGCCGACGATTTTTCGCACTTCAAACTCGCGATGAAATTTCACCTCGCGCTTGGCGGGGTGGATGTTCACGTCCACGGCGGCCGGATCAATCTCGATGAACAGGCAGCAGACCGGGTAGCGGCCCTTCATCAGCGAGTTGTGGTAGCCCTCGATGAGCGCGTAGTTGATGCCGCGGTTTTCCACCGGACGCCGGTTCACGAAAACGAACTGGCCATCACGCGTCGCGCGAGAGACGCCGGGCGAGCCGATCAGACCCCAGACCCGGATTTCCGATTTCCGATTTCCGATTTCCGATTTTTCCGGCAGAGCGGTCTCGAAGGAAATTTCGGTTTCCTCGTGTTGGAAATTTTCTTCAAGCGACGCAGTAAAATTCACGGGCAAAAGTTTTTCGTCGCCGAGCAGGGCGCGGAGGCGTTCGCGCAACGCGCCGGTGCGGCTGGAAATCGCGCGGTCGCTTTTGACGGAGGGCAGTTGCCAGACGTTGCGCCCGTCTTTGATGAAGGTGAAGGCGACTTCGGGAAACGCGAGCGCGGCGAGCGTGAGATAATGCTGGATATGCGCGGCCTCGGTCTCCTCGGTGCGGAGAAATTTCCGGCGCGCGGGCAGGTTGTAAAAAAGCTGGCGCACCTCGACGCTCGTGCCGGTCGCGCTGCCGGCGGCCTTCACTTCGGCAATCGTGCCGCCGTTGACGATGATCTGCGTGCCTTCGATAGGTTGGAGTTCAGCCTTTAGGCTGTCCACGCCAGCCGAACAACCTAAAGGTTGAACTCCAACTCCGCGTTCGCGCGTGGTCAAAATAAAGCGGCTGACGCTGGCGATGCTGGGCAAGGCTTCGCCGCGAAAACCCATTGTGGAGATTGAAGCGAGGTCTTCGGCGCGTTGAATCTTGCTGGTGGCATGGCGTTCGAGGCAGAGCAGCGCGTCGTCGCGGCTCATGCCGAGGCCGTCGTCGGTGATGCGGATGAGGCTGCGTCCGCCCGCGCCGATTTCGACGGTGATTTTTTGCGCCTCGGCATCCAGGGAATTTTCGACCAGCTCCTTCACGACGCTGGCGGGGCGCTCGACCACTTCGCCGGCGGCGATCTGGTTGGCCACCTGCTCGGAAAGAAGCTTGATGCGGTTCACGACCGGAATTTTGAAGGTCGAAGGCCGAAAGTCGAATTGAATTTACACCGCGTCGTAGCGTCAGGCGTCCCGCCTGACGTAGAGGGCTGGCGTCTCGCCGCCCGGAATCAGCGCAGCTATTTTCAGCGCCGCACATATTCTATACGCCCATCCACTGGCCACGTTATTCCCGCCGGGCGGGACGCCCGGCTCTACGGCCGGCCAGAGGCCCGCCGCTACGATTTCGCCAGCGGCAGCGTGAAGCGAAAAATCGCGCCGCG
>JAYVCM010000339.1:0-9341 GCA_043749955.1 Limisphaerales bacterium
TCTGGAAAGCCGAAGTCGTCGAACGCTCCGGCGGAGCGGGGGAGATTTTATCCGCCGACAAAACCGGCGTCGTCGTCGGCTGCGGACAAAACGCGCTGCGGATTCTGGAATTGCAGCGCGAGGGCGGCAGGCGTCTGACGGTGGAACAGTTTCTCTCAGGCTTTCCGCTCAAAGCCGACGGGAAGTTTGTTTAAGCAAGCCGTCTAAAAACGTGCAACCGGAAGGAATGGCAACGATGCCAGCCGCGATGTCGTGCGCCAAATTCCGGTTCCCTCTCCCCTCGGAGGGGAGAGGGTTAGGGTGAGGGGTGCCGCTGTAACGGGAAAACATCGAACATTCAACATTCAACGCCCAACATCCAATTGACGGGTCTGATGGCTGTGCCATTGGATGTTGAATGTTCGATGTTGGATGTTTCCCCAATCGGAAAAAATTCGGAATAGATTGGTGCAACGCCCGCCCTAACCCTGGCCCTCTCCCCCGGGGAGGGGACAGCTTCGATGCGGCGTGGATTCTCCGAACGACCCTCTTGCGAATCCAGCGCTGGGTTATTCAAAGAGGTGCCGAACTCGTCTGACGCGGCGGGCGTTTCTCCCTCTCCGCTCCTATCGGATGGGAGGGGAGAGGGCCGGGGTGAGGTGAGGGCAAAACGACTGGAAAGAAACATCGAACATTCAACACCCAACCTCCAATTGACGGGCGCGATGCCCGCGCCATTGGATGTTGAATGTTCGATGTTGAATGTCTCCCCAATCGGAAAAAAAGTCAGAACAGATTGGTGCAACGCCCGCCCTCACCCTGACCCTCTCCCCCGGGGAGAGGGGACAGCTTCGATGCGGCGTTGATTATCCGAACGACCGTCGTGCGAATCCAGCGCTGGGTTATTCAAAGAGGTGCCGAACCCGTCTGACGCGGCGGGCGGTTCTCCCTCTCCGCTCCCATCGGATGGGAGGGGAGAGGGCCGGGGTGAGGTGAGGGTTAATGGCTAACAGGGAAACATCCAACAACCAACATCGAACATCCAATTGACGGGCGTAATGGCCGCACCATTGGATGTTGAGCGTTGGATGTTGGATGTTGGATGTTTTCTTAATCAGGAATTATTTCCTCCAGCCGCCGCCATTCCAGTGCACCGCGCGATGCGCGCGTGCTTGTCGCAAAGCAGCCTTGCATCAGGTAGCCGCCGGTCGGTGCGTCCCAGTCAATCATTTCACCGGCGACAAACACTCCCGGCAAGCGCCGCACCATGAGCGCGGCATCCAGTTCGCTCCAGCGCACGCCGCCCGCAGAAGAAATCGCCTCGGCCAGCGGACGCGGCCCGGTGAGTTTCAGCACGCAGCCTTTCACCGTCGCGGCGAGCGATTCGGCGGAGGTGAACGGTTCGCGGCCCGGCAGATTTTCGAGGATGGCAAACGCCGCATCGCCCAGTTTCCAGCGCGAGCGGGCTTCCGCGAGAAAATTGCGCGGACAGTTGCCGAGTTTTTTCACGAGCTGCGCGACGGTGTGGGCGGGTTTGAAATCAATGGCGATCTCCGGCTCCGGCATCGCGCGCAAAGCCGGGCCGAGCTGGTAAATCGCGCCGCCCTCCAGCCCGTATTTGGTGACGAGCAGTTCGCCCGCCGCCATCGTTTCACCCGCGCGGGCCGTGATGTTTTTCAACGGCCGGCCTTCCGCCTGCGCGAGCAAAGCGGGCGGCCAGGAAATTTCCCAGCCGCAATTGGACGCCGTCAATGGAGCCACCGCCACGCCGAGTTTTTCCAGCACGGAAGTCCACGCGCCATCGGAACCCGTCTCCGGCCACGAGCCGCCGCCGAGCGCAAGGATCACCGCGTCCGCCTCGCAAGTGCGGGCTTCACCCTCGACTTGAAAATCAATCTGCCACTGCGCGCCCGGACGCAGGCCCGTCCAGCTATGGCGCAACGCGAACTTCACCCCGGCTGCGCGCAGCCGCTGCACCCAGCGGCGCAGCAGCGGCGCGGCCTTGAGTTCGCGCGGATAAACGCGGCCGCTCGTCGCCGCAAACGTTTCCACGCCCAGATCCGCCGCCCATTTGCGCAACGCCTCGGCATCAAATTCCGCGAGAAGCGATGGCCACAATTCGGGCGGTTGATCCGGGCCGGTGTAGCGGGTGGCAAAAAGTTCGCGCGGTTCGGCGTGAGTAAGATTCAAACCGCCGCGACCGGCCACGAGAAATTTCCGGCCCACCGACGGCCTGGCATCGAAGAGCGTCACGGATGCGCCGCCCGCCGCCGCCACTTCCGCCGCGCGCAAGCCCGCCGGCCCGCCGCCGATGATCGCAATTTTTTTGATGTGAAATTGAAACAGAGCCGCCCGCGCCGCGCAACGGCGTTCGTGGTAGGGCAGAGCTGCCGCTCTGCCCATTCTCGCCGTTCAGCCAGCGCCGCGCGGCGGAACGGAATCGGGGTGTGCGTCCACCGGAAAGCCAGAACATCGCTGCGCTCGTTCTGGCGGGAAATTTGGGCGGCGCGGCAGCTCCGCCCTACCGCGAGGACGCCGCATCCCGCAGACCGGCGGCGTAGGCTTCAAACACGCGGCGCATTTCGTCGCGGACGGTGCGGAAACATTTTAAAATTTCTTCCTCGCTGCCGGTGGCTTTCGCCGGATCAAAGAACGGCCAGTGGTGGCGGTTCAACTGGCCCGGAAAAATCGGGCACGCTTGATCGGCATTGCCGCAGACGGTGATGACGGTGGCCACGGGTTGTGTCAGAAATTCATTCAGGTGCTTCGAACTATGCGCGGAAATATCAATCCCCACTTCCGCCATGACTTTGATGGCCAGCGGATGGACGTAGCCGGCGGGATTCGAGCCGGCGCTCTGGACGCTCGCAAGCTCGCCGAGCGCGGCGCGCAAAAAACCTTCGCCGATATGACTGCGGCAGGAGTTGCCGGTGCAGAGGATGAGGATGGTGGGTTTCATTTTAAGCGCAGCACTTGGTGGCAGGCGGCGTTTCGGTGAAGTTAAATTTTAACGGGCTAAATTCTGATGACGTGGCGGGTGGCAGGCATTTGTCCATTGCCAAGCAGGCGGTGTGGCGTTCAATCAGGCGAAAAATAATTTCGTTGTTCACCACTTCCGAGTCGCCAAGCGGAAACTGTGTGATGTAGCCGACCTCATGCTCCACGTCCACGTCCAGGTCGTCCGTCAGCAACACGTCTTCCGCCTTGGCAAAAATCTTCGCCAGCTTGTCGGCGGTCAGGCGATGCTCGACATCGTTGGCAGACCACGTTTGCAACCGGCACAGCGCCTCGGTGCGCAGGGTGCCGCCGCAATCAATGAAGCGCTTGTCAATCCGCGCCACTTCCGTGACGTGGCTGTGAGCGGGGGCAAATTCGCCGCCGGGCAACTGGAAACGCACCGTTGCCGCCTGGTTTTGCGCGAGGATTTTTTTAAGTTCGTGCAGCTTCATAAAAATCAGTTCAACATTTCTGCCGTTGGCAAATCACCGTGAGGTCAGTCTGCAAAATCTGTTTCAACTTTTTCGCGTCGCGCGCAGTTTCATCCGTCTTGGCGAGCGATTTGTGAACCCAGTCCAAGGCTTCGCGGACGGCGACGGGCGCGGCCTTTTCCGGCAGCCGGTAATAAACCCAGCGCTCGGATTTGCGCGAGAGGATCAGCCCGGCGTGATGCAGAATGGAAAGATGCTTGGAGACAGTGGAGGGCGCGCAGCCGAACAGCTCGGTGATCTGGCAGACGCAGAGTTCGCCGCGCCGGAGCGCGAGGAGCATCCGCACCCGGCTGGGATCGGACAGCGCCTTGGTGATGGCCATGAAGTCGCGCATTGGTTGATATTTCGTCAAATGACGAAATGAGAATCTGCCTTTGACCAGTCCCGCGCAAGAAAAATTATCGGAACATAAAAGCAATCGTAAAACAACTGGGGAAACAGCGAACATTCAACATTCAACGCCCAACTTCCAAGGTTGCAAACGCGACCGTTCCTTCGAGGTTGGAAGTTGAATGTTCTTTTCACGCGGGCAGGTGCAGGATTCCCGCCTTCATGCACGCCCACACCAAGCAGAAGGAAACGCCCGCCGTCACGGGAATCGTCAGGATCCACGCCCAGATGATGCGTTCGACGACCCCGAGCTTGAGGGCGCTGAAGCGTTTCGCGCAGCCCACGCCCATGATGCTCGTGCTGATGGCGTGCGTGGTGGAGACGGGCATGCCCAACGAGCCGGTCACGGCGAGCACGGTGGCGGCGGTCGTCTCGGCGGCGAAGCCATGCACGGGTTGCAACTTCACCATTTTGTGGCCCATCGTCTTGATGATGCGCCAGCCGCCGACGGCGGTGCCGGCGGCCATCGTCAGCGCGCACAGCACCACGACCCAGTTGGGAATTCCCTGGCTCTTCACGTCCGCCGGCGCGGGCAGGTAGTCGAACTGCAAAAACTGTGGCAGCCCGGCCATGATGTGATCGCCGAGCGTCAACGTGAACGGGTTGGAACCTTCCTGCGTGACCAGGAATCCCGCCCACGACGGCAGATCGGCGAACACGCCGGAAGTGGTGGCGGCGACGAGCGCGAGCGTGATGATGCCCATGCACTTCGTGGCGTCGTTCATGCCGTGGCCGAAACCCATGTAGGCCGAGCTAAATAACTGCAATCGTCCAAAAACGCGGCTGACGGTGATGGGCCGCCACTTGTGCAGCAGGACGTAGAGAAACACCATGAAGACAAAGCCGCCGCAGAAACCGAGCAGCGGTGAGGTGAACATCGGCACCACCACTTTGTAAAAGATGCCGCTCTTGTCCGCGCCAGATTTAACAACCGTTTCCACCATCGCCGTGCGGCCACAGAAAGCGACGACCTGAACCTTGTTCGTGCCGACGTGAACCGTGTGCGTGCCGTTGGTTTTGATGCCGTCGCCGAGCGCAGCCAAAACTTCCGGCGGCGCGGGGACGAGATTTTTAATTTTCTTGTCCTTCACCTCCGTCCACTTGATGGCGCTCCAGATGGAAACGGGTTTGCCATCTTTGTTCGTGAGCGGCCTGGCATCATTCATCGAGACCGCGCAGGCGAGCGCAGCGCCGACGAGGCAGCCGACGAGCGCGTGGCTGGAACTGGACGGCAGGCCGTAATACCACGTCAGCAAATTCCAGCCGATGGCCGCCAGCAGCCCGCAGACGAGCACGCCTTGCGTGACGAATTGCGCGTCCACGAGTCCGCTGGAAATCGTCTTGGCCACCGCGAGGCCGAAGAACGCGCCGAACAGATTCGTGACCGCCGCGAGCAGGATGGCCTGGCGCGGCGTGAGCACTTTGGTTCCCACAACGGTGGCGATGGCATTCGCAGTATCGTGAAAACCGTTCGTGTATGTGAAGAACAGTGCCACCAAGATTACCGTGCAAACTAAAAGCATGGCGTTAGGAATTTTTGAGAACTGTGTGCATGACGACGACGCCGGTGTCATGGCAGCGATCCACGATTTTTTCAATCAGCTCGTTCACGTCGCGGACGATCATGGCGCGCAGCGGATCGTATTTGCCGCCGTAGATTTCGCGGAGCAGATCATTCATGTGCTTGTCCGCCTCGACTTCGACGAGCTGCAGGCGGTCGTTCAAGGCTTTCATTTTCTCCAGGTCCTTCATGTCGCGGAGGGATTTGACCATTTCGTGAACGGCGTTGGTGGCCTTGGCCATCATCTCGGCCTGCTTGGAAAAATCAATGCCGTCAAGCTGTTTGCCCGCCATGGACAAACGCTCGGCGAGCTTCTCGGCGGCCTTGGGGATGCGGAACATCGCCCGCGCGAGCGCCTCGATGTCCTCGCGTTCCAGGCCCGTGATGAACGTCTGCACCAGTTCGCTGCTGATCTGCGCGGAAATTTGCTTCTCCTTGCGGCGCGCGAGGATGAGGTCGTCAAAATTTTGCGTGTTGCGCGGCGACTTCATCAGTTCGATGACGAGGCGGACGCTTTCGTGGGATTCGGCGGCGGCGGCCTCGAGCAGCTCCTGAAAGCGGTCGCCTTTGCTGAAAAGT
Organism: Limisphaerales bacterium; assembly: GCA_043749955.1. Taxonomy (GTDB): domain Bacteria; phylum Verrucomicrobiota; class Verrucomicrobiia; order Limisphaerales; family UBA11358; genus UBA11358. Next base: position 5,998 of record JAYVCM010000339.1, read on the forward strand.
TTCTGGATGGAAAACATACGGTCGCAGAATGACAAAAGTGCCGGGACTGCGCACGCAAAATTCCTGTCTCGCATAAATTTGGGGGCGCGCATCGAAAGCAAAAGGCGGGCTTCTCGCGAAGCCCGCCCGTGCCGTTGCCCTTGAAACGCCTCCGCGTTTACGGCTGACGCAGGAGGTAGAACCGCGCCGAGTTCGTCGCGCCGTTCGGGTCGGTGAACTGGTAGTTGCCGGAGCTCGCCGGGCTTTCGGTCGCGGTGCCGATGACGGGCCAGTTTGCCTTTGGTGCGCTGACGTTGTTCGTGGCGAGCACAGAGAACGTCAGTCCGGGCGTGTTGGTGAACGTGAACGTCGCTGCCGGCGAACCGCCGCCAGTCAGGCGAACCGAGCCGGGCGTGATGTTCAGCGGTGTGCTGACAATGGGCGCGACGTTGGCGCTGGCGCTGAAGCGCAGGTTGTCAATCGCCACATCCTGCGCGGAGCCGAGCGTCGCCGCCTGCCAGACGAGCCAGAGCGTGGTGTTCGGCGGCCAGTTGGTGATGACGAGGTTCGTCACGCCGAGGCTGATCTGATTCGCGGGCAACGTGCCGTCGTTGATGGTCGTGTTGGTCGAAGTCTGGAAGACGACGTTCAAGTTCGTGACCAGGTTGAGCGGATTTCCGCCAATGTTATCAATGCCGTAAGTGAAGTCGGCGGAACCGGGCGCGAAGCTTGCGCTGTTGCCCGCTGAATCAATCGCGTAGCCGAAGAGCAGCGGCTGCTGGTTCGCATTGTTGCGCCAGAGTTCGCCCGTGAGGCTCACGGTGATGATGGTGTTCGTGTTCGTGCTCGTGTTGAGGAGGCCAACGCTGAAGCAATCCACGCCCGTCTTGCCCGTCGCGACGAGGCCGAGCGCACGGTTGGTGATGCCGGTGAGCGGCGTGCCGTCGGCGCGATAAACGCCGCCGTTGTTCACGATGGCACCCTGGCTCTGGTCGCCGTAGGTGGCGGAGACAACCATCGTGCGCTGACACCAGCCATACCAGCCGTTCAGCTTGGACAAACCGTAGCCGCCGATGCCGCCGCTGGCGAACACGGGATAGCCGAAGTCGAACGCATTATCCATCGAGTAGGCCAGCGTGCCGATGATGGCGGCGTTGGGATTGCCGTTCGCGAGGACGATGACGTTGGTCGTGTTCGCGGCGTTGATGCCCGCGATGTTCGTCACGGCGTAATTGATCGTGAGGGGGTTGCCGCCTTCCGCGCTGCCGCCGGCGGGAATCGGCAGCGAGTTGAAGTCCTGGAAATAAACCTGGTTGGAATAATTCACGAACGTGTGCGCGGGAGCCGTGCTGATGGCGTAAGCCACCGGCGAGCTGGTGATGCTGCCGCCGGGATTGCTTACGACCACGACATAGTTCGTCGCGTCGGCGAGCGTCACGGGGCCGGTGACGAGCGTGGCAGTCGTCGCGCCGGGAATCGGGTTGGTCGCCACGCCGCTGGCTTTGGTCTTGTGCCATTGATAGCTCAAGAGCTGGCCATAGGTTGAAACGGTGTTGGTGATGGTGCGGCCAACAAACGTGGTGAACGGCTGCGGCGGCGAGATGAAAATTGGCGGCGCGTAGGTCAAGACGAGTTTCACCGCGAGATTGCTGGTGGAACCGGCGACGTTCGTGACGAGCAGCGAATAATTTCCCGCGTCGGTTGTCGCCGCGAGCGCGATGCTCAAGGCGTTGGCCGTCGTGCCGGACAACGTGGAGCCGCCGCCGGTCAGGCCGTCGGTGAGCGCCGCGCCATTGAGATACCATTGATAGCCGCCTTTCGGATCCGTGCCGCTGACGATGGGCGTCAACGTGAGATTGTTGCCGACGAAGTTGGTGATATTCTGCGACGTGATGACGGGTGCGGTCGGCGAGACGGTCACAGTCAAAGTGGCGACGGAACTCGTCACGGAGCCGTAAAAATCCGACGCGACGCAGCGATAGGTGAAGCCGTTCATGCCGGTCGTCACGGCAGCGACGTTGAGCGTGTCGCTCGTCTGGCCCGCGAGCGGCGAACCGTTCTGCTGCCATTGATAGGTGATGGAATAATTCGCCGAGGCGCTGACGCTGAAGCTCACATTGTCGCCCTGCGCGGCGGACCAGCTCAACGGATTCGTGGTGATGAAAGGTCGGAGGTCAGGCGTGAACGCGACGGATTTATAGATGATGTTCGTCAACTGCGACGAGCCGTTGCCCGGCGGCTTCACGACAGTCGTGAGCACATTCATGTTCGTTGTGAGGATGATGGACGCGCCGGTTTGAATCGTGTTCGTGTCATTGATGCGAATGACGCGGTTGCCATAATAGCTCGCGCTGGCGCTCACGCCGCTGTCGGAAGTTGTCGCATAGACAACCGGATTCGCGCCGCTCCAATCCACCGCCACGCTGAAGCAGCCGACGAGCGTGTTGGTGCTGGCGGCGTTCGTCATGATGCCGTTGTTCAAACCGTAGTAGCCGGGGATCGCGAGATTGTAGGCGAGCTTCCACGTGAGACCGGAGCGGTAGTATTTCTGGATGCCGCCTTTGCCGGTGGTGGACGCATCGCAAACGTAAGCGGTTTGTTCATCCGGGCTGATGTCAAAGCCGATGCAGTTGAGATAGTTGGTGTCACACGGCAGATACATTTTCAAAAACGAGGCGGACGTGGGTTTGTCCGCCGGGTTGTTGAAAAAATCCACGAGTGTGTAAATGCCCGCCGGGTAAAGATTCACCGACTCGCTGACTTTGACCGAGGTGAACAGTTTATGGTTCTGCACGCGGGAGGCGGACGTGAGCGCGATGTTCTGGAACTGGAGCGGGTCGTCGGCAGTGTTCGCATTGTAATAGATGCTGCCATAGCCGTTGCCGCAGCCCCAGAAATTTCCCTGGCCGTCCGTCGCCACGCCGCGTGGATTCGTTTTACCCGTCGCGGTGCCATACCATTTCGTGCCGCGATAAACCGTCGTGACATTTGTGAACGCATCCACGGTCGCCACCGCGCGGTCGTAGCTCAAGTTCGACGGCGCAGTCTGGCCGCCGGTCGTGATGGAGCAGATGTCGCCCGCGTAACCCGCGAAGGTCAGCACGCTGCGGTCATCGGCGAGCGTCATGTAGCCTTCCGTGCCGGCGTTGCCGTTCACGAGCATCGCGCTGTAACCGTTCGTGGGCACGGCGACGAGGACGGAGGCGTTGGTCTGGTTCGGCGTGTTCGGGTCGAACTGGCCGATGAAAATCTGGTTTTGACGGCTGCCAAAAATGTCATCGGGCGTGTAATTGGTGATGCCCGTGACCGCGCCGAACGGCAGGCAGCGGCCGGGGCCACCGGAGCCTTCCTGAAAAACGGCGAGC
>JAYVCM010000340.1:0-3766 GCA_043749955.1 Limisphaerales bacterium
GGACTGCCCCACGGTTTTCCGCAGCGGCAAACATTGGTATATGATGTATGTCGCCATCAGCAACAAGGTCGGCTACCAGACCTTCCTCGCGCGCAGCGATGATTTGTTGGACTGGACGAAGCTCGGAAAAATTCTGTCCTTCACCCAGACCAACGACTGGGACGCATGGCAGGCAGATGGCGCGATTGCCTTGTGCGACTATCGCTGGGAAGGCACGCATGAACCGGAAAAGTTTAACGGCAGGTTCTGGCTCTCCTACATCGGCGGCGCAAAGCAAGGTTATGAGACCGACCCGCTTTCGGTCGGCATCGCGTGGAGCAAAAATTTGACCGGCGTGAAAGAATGGAATCGCATTCCTGAAAACCCGGTTTTGTCCGGCCGGCAGCCTGACGCGCGCGATTTTGAAAAAAAGACGCTCTACAAAACCCAGATCATCCACGACGAAAAAGAATCGCTCGGCTGGCCGTTCATCGCGTTTTACAACGGCAAAAAGAAAAATGGTTTCGAGCGCATCGGCATGGCGGTTTCCAAGGACATGGTCCGCTGGCATCGTTACGGTGAAGATCCGGTCGTGGCGAACGGCGAAAACAAAACGAACGGCATGAGCGGCGACCCGCAGATCGTCAAGATCGGCGATGTCTGGACGATGTTTTATTTCGGTGCGGGCTGGAAACCGAAGGCTTTTGACACGTTTGCGTGTTCTTACGACCTTGTTCATTGGACGAAATGGGACGGCGCAAACCTCGTCGAACCAAGCGAGCCGTTCGACAAAACCTACGCGCACAAACCATGGGTGGTGAAATGGAAAGGAGTGGTCTATCACTTCTATTGCGCGGTCGGCAGCGAAGGCCGCGTCATCGGGCTGGCGACTTCAAAGGATTTGAAGAAAGAAACCCCGCGCTGAAATTTCAGAACTGGAATTCGAGGACGAGGACGAGCAGGAGGACGAGGACGATTTATTATGCGGAGGGCGGGCTTGAGTTTTTCACGATTCCCGCCAACACTGCCGCCCATGCAAGAACTGCCGGAACTGCTCATCGAACCCGGTCGCGCCGAGAAAAATTACTGGCGCGACCTCTGGCGTTACCGCGAGCTGTTTTATTTTCTGGCGTGGCGCGACATCCTCGTGCGCTACAAGCAGACCGTCATCGGCATCGCGTGGGCGGTGGTGCGGCCGCTGCTGGCGACGATCATCTTCACGGTCATCGGCAAGGTTGCCGGGTTGACCGGCACGAATGATATTCCCCGCGCGCTGGTCGTGCTGGCGGCGATGCTGCCGTGGCAGTTCTTCGCCACCTCGATGAGCGAGGCGAGCAACAGTTTGGTGGGCAACGCGAACCTGATCTCCAAAGTTTATTTCCCTCGCCTCGTCGTGCCGGCGGGCGCGGTCATCACGAGCTTCGTGGATTTTCTCATCACGCTCGGCTTGATGGTGCTGTTCATGGTGTTTTACCGGTTCATGCCGGACTGGCATCTGTTGTTTTTGCCGCTGTTCATGCTGCTGGCGTTCGGCGCATCGTTTGGCATCGGGCTTTGGTTGTGCGCGCTGAATGTGGAGTATCGCGACTTCCGCTACGTCGTGCCGTTCGTTGTGCAGTTCGGTATGTTCGTCTCGCCGGTATTGCTGACGGATGCGGAGATCAAGGCGAAGCTCGGGGAAACGTTCGCCAAATTTTACGCACTCAACCCGATGGTCGGGGTGATTGATGGCTTCCAATGGTCGCTGCTTGCGGGGCAGACGCCCCTGAACTGGATGACCGTGGCGATTTCTGCTCTGGTCGTGGTGGCGCTGCTGGTCACTGGCATCTGGTATTTCCGCAAGATGGAGCGCACCTTTGCGGATGTGATTTGAACCCGAAAAATCCGTGTGCATCCGTGTGCATCCGTGGTTAAACTTTTCCCGCAATGGAATACGAAGCCGTCATCGGACTGGAAACCCACGTCCAGCTCAAAACCAAATCGAAGATGTGGTGTATCGGCGTGCCGTTCGGCGTGCCGTTCGGTGTGGCGGCAAACACGGCTTGAACGGATTGCGGGATGCCTGTATTTTCTTGTCATGCCAACCATGGCCGCCAATCCATCATTCGATTTGACCCGCTGCTTTGGCGGGGCGGCGTCAGACCTGGTCGCGCGCGTGATTGCGGCATTGCGCGGGGCGGTGCCGGTGGAGGAGGTCTGGCTGTTCGGCTCCTGCGCGCGCGGGGAAGCGAAACCGGACAGCGATCTGGATTTGCTGGTGGTGCTGGCGGACGATCATGGGCTGGCGCGGCCCACTTTGGCCTGTTACCGGGCGATTCGAGAACTGCACACCGGAGTTCCCATTGATGTGATGGCGATTTCCCGCAGCCGGTGGGAACGCGAGCAGGCGCAGAGGTTCGGACTTTTTGGCGATGTCTGCCGTGAGGGCGTGAAACTTTATGCTGACGGACGCAAACAATCCCCAGCACTGGTTTAACTTCGCCGAGGAGGACCTCGTCCGGGCGCATCGCCGTTTCGCCGAGGCGGATTTCAAGGATTGCATCTTTCACCTGCAACAGAGCGCCGAGAAGGCTATGAAGGGAAGGCTGATCGCCCTGGGCTGGTCGTTGCAGAAGACGCACGATCTCGCCGCTTTGAGCGTCGCGCTGCAATCCTATCAGGTGGACTGCGCGTGGTTCGAGGAAACCGCCGACATATTGGCGACCGAATACATCGCCGACCGCTATCCCGGTTTTGACGACGCGCCGCCGGACGCGTCCGAGCTGCGTGACTTTGTTGGTGACACGACGAAACTTTTTGAGACGCTCACCGGGCGAAAATACAGCGGCCCGCCATTGCCAACGCCAAACACTTGATGAACTACGAAGCCGTCATCGGACTGGAAACCCACGTCCAGCTCAAAACGAAATCCAAGATGTGGTGCGGGTGCGCGAACCAATACGGTTCCGAGCCGAACACCAACGTCTGTCCCGTCTGCCTCGGCCTGCCCGGCGTGCTGCCCGTGCCGAACGAGGAGGCGTTGCGCAAAACCGTCCTCACCGGTTATCTGCTGAACTGCGAGATTCCCCGCTACGCCAAGTTCGACCGGAAAAATTATTTCTATCCCGACGCGTGCAAGAATTATCAACTCACGCAATACGACAAACCTTCGACGGCGAACGGGTTTGTGGATTTTGAATTCAACGGCGCGGGTTCGGTCAACGGCATCGCCCGCGTCCGCATCACCCGCGCGCATCTCGAAGAAGATGTTGGCAAGCTCACGCACTTTGACCGCACCAGCGGCGTGGATTTCAACCGTGCCGGCGTGCCGCTGCTGGAGATTGTTTCCGAGCCGGACATCACCAGCGCCGACATGGCCTGCGCCTATCTCAACGCGCTCACGGACATCCTGCATCAGGGCGGCATCAGCGATTGCGACATGGAAAAGGGCATGGTGCGCTGCGACGTGAACATTTCCGTTCGTCCCGTCGGCTCGACCGGTCTCGGCGCGAAGATTGAGATCAAGAACATGAACAGCTTTTCCGGCGTGCGTCGCGCGGCGGAATACGAGATCGCGCGCCAGATCGAAGTCGTGAAACGCGGCGAAAAACTGATCCACTCCACGCGCCGCTGGGACGACGTGGCGGGCATCACCGAGCAGATGCGCACGAAAGAGGACGCGCACGACTACCGTTATTTTCCTGAACCTGACATGATGCCGCTCGCGCCGACGGACGCGTGGCTCGCGGAAGTCCGCGCGCAGGTCATCGAACTGCCGATTGCGCGCAAGCTGCGGTTGATGCGGGAT
>JAYVCM010000341.1:0-14565 GCA_043749955.1 Limisphaerales bacterium
CCCGCAACATGGATGTTGCGCAAATAAAACGCCCCGCCCGGGGCGTCTCACGGAAAGAGAAAAGTTATGGTCATCAACACAAACCTGCAGGCACAAGGAACGTCCACGCTCCTGATGCATTCCTCCTCCATGCTGGCACAGTCACTCCAGCGTCTTTCATCCGGCTCGAAGATCACTTCGCCCGCCGATGACAGCGCCGGGCTGGCGGTGTCCATGAAGTTAAGCGCGCAGATCTCGCGCATCAACGCGGCCACGAACAACGTGGGCAATGCCATCTCGTTCAACCAGACCCAGGACGGCTACATGTCCAAGGTCAATGATGCGTTGAACCGCATGAGCGAACTGTCCATCCTGGCACAGGACGTCACCAAGACGAACGCGGACCGTTCGTTGTATCAACAGGAGTTCTCGGCCCTCGGCGCCTACATCACCAATGTGGCGACGAAGGACTTCAACGGCGTGAGCCTGTTTGGCGGCGCCGCCCTCAACGTCACCACCGACAGCGAAGCGAACACCTTCGCCATGGCCAGCGTGAACTTGAGCAACACCACCTACACGACGGCCAACGCCGACAACATCAGCTCGGTCAACGGCGCGCTCACGGCGTTGAACGACGTGAAGGCGTCGTTGAACCAACTCGCCTCGGACCGCGCGAACATCGGTTCGAACATCGAGAGTCTGACGTATTACAACGACCAGCTCGCCTCGTTGAAGAACAACCTGTCCGCCGCTAACAGCCGCATCACCGACGTGGACGTGGCGCAGGAAAGCACCAACTACGCGAAATACAACATCCTCGTCCAGTCCGGCACGGCGATGCTCGCGCAGGCCAACGCGCTGCCGCAATCCGTCCTCAAGCTCCTGGGTTAAAATCCAGGCGCTCCGCAGGAAAAGCCCGGACGGCGGCCTCCGCCGTCCGGGCAAATCCAAAAAAAGCGGAGCGACCGGGGAAGGAGCCAGGTCGCGCCAAAGGCAAAACCAGGCAAACGGTCGGCGGCTTCACGCCGCCAGCCAGCACGGAAAGATCGGGGACGGGGTTCAGACGCAGGCGGGAGGCCACAAAAGAAATTCCCGCAAACGGCACGGAGGGTTGTTGCCCAACCACGAAGTTCCGTCCCCGGGAAAAAAATCCCGCCTGCGTTCTGGCTGCCAGTCAAAATAAAAATTTCCCGCGGAGCGGCGCCAGCCGCCAAAAAAACTGGCCGGGAAAAACGGCGGAGCGCCCGGCAACAGCTTCGCCCGCGACATGGATGTCGCGCCAATTCAATGCCTCGCTGGAGGCGGCTCATGGAAGAGTTTTATGGTCATCAACACCAATCTCGCGGCGGAGGGGACGGCCACCCGCCTGATGTTTTCTTCAAGCCGGCTGGCGCAGTCGCTGCAGCGGCTTTCCTCCGGCTCCAAGGTCGCTTCGCCCGCCGATGACAGCGCCGGGCTGGCAGTGTCCATGCGGCTGGGCGCGCAACTGGCGCGGCTGGGCGCGGCGCAGAGCAACCTCACGAACGCGGTTTCCTTCAAGCAGACGCAGGACGCTTATCTGGGGAAAGTGAACGAGGCGTTGAACCGGATGGGGGAGCTGTCGCTGCTGTCGCTCGACGTGACGAAGTCGGCGGCGGACCGGGCGCTGTATCAACAGGAATTTCACGCGCTGGGCGGCTATCTCGGCAGCGCGGCCACGAAGGATTTCAACGGGGTCAGCCTCTTCAACGGGGCCAATCTTTATGTGACGACGGACGCCGACATTGAAAACGGCATTTTTCGCGTCGGCACCATGACGATGATTGGCATCAGCCTGGGCGGGGTGACCTACACGGCGGCGGCGAATGACGACATCGGCACGACTGCCGGCGCGGCGGGCGCGGTGAACGACGTGAAGGCGGCCATCAACCAGCTGGCGTCTGACCGCGCCAACGTGGGGCTGAACCTCGAAACCCTCGGCTATTACCACGAGCATATCTCGACGTTGAAAAACAATCTCGCCGCCGCGAGCAGCCGGATCACGGACGTGGACGTGGCGCAGGAAAGCACGAACTACGCGAAATACAACATCCTCGTCCAGGCCGGCACGGCGATGCTCGCGCAGGCCAATTCGCTGCCGCAATCGGTGCTGAAACTGATCGGTTGAAAGCCCGTCGCGAGTTTTGCCCCATGAACACAGGGTTTTTTACGATTAAAGTATCGGCGTAGTCAGCCGATAGAATTTTTGTCCGGCAGATCAGGATTATCAGTGTGGTTCACGGATAAGGATCTGCAGGCAACGGTGACCGGCGACCGCAAACCGCCGGAGGGATAAACCGGGCGGACGCCCTTTCCAAGGTCCGCTCCGTGGCAGGGATGCCGCGTAACAAAACATCCACCCCGCAAGGGGTGACTCATGGAAGGAGTCAGTATGGTAATCAACACAAACACATCCGCACAGTCCAGCGCCCACCTGCTCGCGCAGTCCAGCGCCATGCTCAGCAAATCGCTCGCCCGCCTCTCATCCGGCTCGAAAATCATCTCGCCGGAAGATGACAGCGCGGGTCTGGCCGTTTCAATGAAATTGAACGCCCAGATCTCCCGCGTCGGCGCGGCGCAGAACAACGTGGGCAACGCCACCTCATTCAACCAGACGCAGGACGGTTACCTGCAAAAGGTGAATGACGCGCTCAACCGCATGTCGGAACTCTCCGTGCTCTCGCAGGACGTCACCAAGACGAACTCCGACCGCGCGCTCTACAATCAGGAGTTCACCACCTTGGGCAGCTACGTCAATGACGTGGCCACCAAGGATTTCAACGGCGTCAGCCTGTTCAGCGGCACCACGCTCAACGTGACCTCGGACAGCGATGCCAACACGTTCAGCAACGTCGGCGTGAACCTCGGCAACACGACCTACACGACCGCGACCAGCTCGACGATCGGCACGGCCGCCAACGCGTTCACCGCGTTGACGAACGTCAAGCTGGCGATCAACCAGCTCGCGTCCGACCGCTCGAACATCGGCTCCAACATCCAGTCGCTGGGTTACTACAACGACCAGCTCGCGTCGTTGAAGAACAACCTCTCCGCCGCCAAAAGTCGCATCACCGATGTGGACGTGGCCCAGGAAAGCACCAACTACGCGAAAAACAACATCCTCGTCCAGTCCGGCACGGCGATGCTCGCGCAGGCCAACTCGATGCCGCAATCCGTCCTCCGCCTTTTAGGCTAAGCGGACGGATCGTAAAAAAAACCGGTGAAAAGTTCCCCGGACGGCGGCCTCCGCCGTCCGGGGTTTTACAGCGAAAAAATAAACGCAGAAAAAAGAAAAAAATTATGGCAACCACCTCGGGCGTTGATCTGTCCATCGCAGGACTGGCGACGGGTTTTGACTGGAAATCAGTCGTCTCCCAGCTCGCCCAGGCCGAGCGTGCGCCCGAGCTCCTCTGGACCCGAAGCCAGGCCGCCCTCAACCGGAAAAATTCCGCCTTCACCAATGTCAAAAGCTACCTCACACAGTTGCAGACCGCCGCGAAGGCGCTGAAAGACCCGGCCCTCTACGACAGCCGCTCCGCGCAAAGTTCCAGCGCCACCATTGCCACCGCCGCGTCCGCCGCCGGCGGCCTGACCGGCAATTTCAATTTCAACATCTCGCATCTCGCCACCGCCGCCGCGTTCAACGGCACCGGCAGCGCCAGCCAAGTCATCAGCCCCGACGGCGATTTGAGCAGCGTCACCGTGGGCGCGGCGGGTTTCGCCACGAGCGCGACCGGCGGCACGTTCACCATCAACGGCGCGCAAGTTTCCGTCGCCACGACGGATTCGCTGCAATCGGTTTTCGACAACATCGCCGCCGCCACAGGCAACGCCGTCACCGCCAGCTACGATTCCGTCGCCGACAAAATCACTTTGACCAGCGCGAATCCGGCGGCGGAGATCGTCCTCGGCAGCGCGGCGGACACCAGCAATTTTCTGCAGGTCGCCAAGCTCTACAACAACGCCGGCGGCAGCGTCACCAGCAGCGACACGCTGGGCCGCGTGAATCTTTCGGAGACGCTCGCGAACGCCGATCTCAAAACCACCGTCACGGACGGCGGCGGCGGCAGCGGCGAATTCAAGGTCAACGGCGTCGCCATCAATTTCAATTCCACGACGGACACCATGCAGAACGTGGTGGACCGCATCAACGGTTCCGCCGCCGGCGTGAGCGCGGCGTATGACATCGCCAACAACCGTTTTGTGCTGACGAACAAAAGCACGGGCGACACGGGCATCGCGTTGTCGGACGTGACGGGAAATTTTCTCGCGGCCACCGGCCTGGCCGGCGGCGCGCTGGTGCACGGGCAGAATTTGGTTTATGCGATCAACGGCGGCCCGGCGCTCGTGAGCCAGGGCAACACGATTGACAGCAGCAGCTCGGGCATCGCGGGCTTGTCGGTCACGGCGCTGGCCGCCGGCACGACGGGCATCACGGTCGGCAGCGACACCTCCTCGATCACGACGAACCTCCAGAATTTTATCACCGCCTACAACAACGTGCAGTCCTACCTCACCAGCAATGCCGCGACCTCCACGGACGCGAATGCCAGGGTGGTGGCGGGCACGTTCACCGGCGATGTGGACGCAGGCAACCTGGCCACCAACCTGCGCGCCGCCACTCTTTCACCGGTCTCTATCACCGGGCTTTCCGCCACGTTAAGTCAACTGGCGGGGCTTGGCATCAAATCCAACGGCCAGGACAACACCATCACGCTGGCGGATTCCCCGGCGCTCGCGAACGCCCTCACGGGCAACTTGAGCGCGGTCAAAAAATTGTTCGCCGACACCACCAGCGGTCTCGCGGTGAAGCTGGACACGTTTCTGACCAATGCCGCCGGGGATTCGGGCACGCTCACCGCGCATCAGGCCGCGTTGACCAAGCAGAGCAAAAGCATTGACACGCAGATTGCCGGCTTGGAAAAACAGATAGCCACGGATGCGGCCTACTGGAGCAGATCCTTCCAGGCCATGGAAACCGCCCAGGCTCGTTTCACCCAGCAGTTGACCAGCCTCACCAAGCAATTCGGTTAAGCCCGGGGGGGCTTTGTCAGGAGACTCTCCCATGAATTTCAGTGCCAGCGCCGGCCGCGGACGTCTCCGCCACCGGCCAAAAAACTGGCGCGTCGGACGGTGGACGGGATTTTTCGCCTTGTGCGGAATCCTCTCCAGTTGTCAGACGACGCCGCTCCATCCGACGGTTTTCCGGCGCGATTTCCGCCCGGACAACGTGTTCGTGTATCCACCGAAACTGTCGCTCGACTTCCGGCGCGTGGCGGTGCTGCCGGTGGCCGCCGCCAACACCGGCGATCTGCCGGCCGGTTGCGCGGCGCTCACGCCCGGGCTGTGGGAACAGCTCGTGAAGACGAAACGATTCGAGGCCGTCGCCGTGGACGCGGACAAGCTGCGCCGCAACACGGGGCGCGCGGCCTGGACGGGCCGGGAGATTTTGCCGGCGGACTTCCTCCCGTTCCTCCGCCGCGAATACGACTGCGACGGCGTGCTGTTCGTGGAGCTGACGACCTACCGCGCCTACGCGCCGCTGGCCGTGGGCTGGCGGTTCAAGCTGGTGGACGCGCGTTCGGGGCAGGTGCTCTGGTCGGCGGATGAACTGTTCGATGCCGCGCTGCCGGCGGTCGAGCGCGCCGCCCGGCATTTCGAAAAAGAATTTCCCGTGCTGCTGCAATTCGCCGGCCCGGACTGGGCCATGGTGAATTCTCCCCGGCGCTTTGGCCGTTACTCGGCGGCGGCGCTGCTGGACACGCTGCCGGAACGCTAAAATACCCCTCAAGCGATCATGTATTCCTCCGATGACAGGTTTGAACAAGATCAGCAGATGCTGAACCGCTGGTTCCGAAAACATAAAATTATGGATGTGAATTTCATCAATGGCCGCAGTTCTGAAATCCCGGTCCGGCAGACCACGGTGCGCCCGCCCCCGACGACGGTGACCGGCAGCGCGCCGGATTCCTTCACCACCTCGTTGTCCGGCTCGCAAAACCAGCCGGCCGCGTCGCGCCCGGAAAAAATCGCCCGCGCCAGCGAACTGCTGGCCGACGGGAATTATCCCTCGGACAAAGTCCTCAACCAGCTCGCCGGCTTCCTCGCCGGCAAACTCTGATCATCTGCCATGCGCACCATGCACTCACCGAACCCGTTCAAGTCCTACCGCCAGATCGCCACGCAGACCGCCCCGCCCGGACAACTGGTGCTGATGCTGTTTGACGGCGCGCTGAAGTCGCTCGGCTGCGCGCTGCTGGGTTTCGACTGCGCGGATTTCGCCGAGCGGAACGCCACGGTGCAAACCCATCTCGCCCGCGCCGTGGACATCATCCGCGAACTGAACGGTTCGCTCGACATGGCGGCCGGCGGCCAGCTCGCCGACACGCTCCGCAACCTTTACAATTTTTTTGAGCAGCGCATCACCGCCAGCAATTTGAGCAAGTCCAGCGAGGGCCTCCACGAAATCATCCCCATGCTCAAGCAGCTCCGCGATGCGTGGAGCGCGATGCTCGCCAATCAGTCCGGCGACCTTTCCGCCGCCGCGAGGATGGAAAACAACCGCCTGACACCGGCCCAGTTGAAACGTCTATGAGCGCCGAGCTGGAACTGCTCCAGGCCTGCCGCGAATGGCGCCGCCTGGCCCGCGCCGAGGCCAAGGCCATCCGCACGCACAACTGGGATCTCCTGGCCGACTGCCAGTTCGCCATCAAGGATTATCAATCTGTCATCAGCCGCCTCACCGTCGAGGCGCGCAACGAATGGGAACACGCCGGCCTGGACTGCGCGGCCAGGGAAAACCACATCCAGGTTTTCATCCACGACCTCATTGAAACCACCCGGCAAAACCAGGCGCTCCTGCAGGCGGCAAAAAATCTGGCCGGCGAACAGCTCGCCGGACTCGGCGAGGCCGGACGCAACCTCAAACTGCTCCAGCGTTCCTATGGCACCACCCACGTGGCGGGCCTGACCACCTAACGATCCGCCCGCGCTGGCGCATGAATCCTCCGGACGACAATCCCCAGCTGGTTGACCCGATCCTCGTCGTGGATGACGAGAAGATGTTTCTGTCCGCGCTGCACCAGACGCTGGTGCGCGCCGGTTATGCCGCCGTCGCCTGCAATTCCCCGCTCGCCGCGCTGGAGGAACTGAAGAAACAAAAATTTTCCGTCATCATCTCCGACCAGTTGATGCCCGAACTGACCGGCCTCGAACTGCTCGCGCAGGCGCGGCAGCTCCAGCCCTTCGCCACGCGCGTGCTCGCGACGGCCGTGCTCAACCTCGACACCGTCATCGCCGCGATCAACAAGGGCGAAATTTTCCGCTTCATCCTCAAGCCGTGGCTGCACGAGGAATTCGTCGCCACCCTCAAGAACGCCGTCCAGCGCTACCAGCTCATCTGCCAGAACGCGCATCTGCAAGGGGCCACGCAGTCCATGAACAGCCAGCTCGTGGAGCTGAACCGCTCGCTCGAACAGCAGGTGCAGCTCACCGGCCACCAAAATCAAAAGCTCGCCGAACTCAACACCGCGCTTGAAACCAACCTGCTCCGCTCGCTGGAACTTTGCGTCCACACGATGCAGACGTTTTATCCGTCGCTCGGCAACCAGGCCCGCCGCGTCACCGAACTGTGCCGCGCCATCGGCGTGGTGGCCAGGCTGGCGCCCGACGAACAGCGCGCCCTCGAAAGCGCCGCGCTGCTGCACGACATCGGCCTCGTCGGCATTCCGCGCCACATCATCCGCCGCTGGCAGGAAGACCCCGGCTCGCTCGCCGAACCGGAACGCGCGCTCATCGAACAGCACCCGATTCTCGGCCAGGAACTCGCCGCCTTTGTGAGCCACCTCGGCCAGGTGGGGAAAATCATCCGCGCCCATCACGAACGGATTGACGGCCACGGCTACCCTGACCAGCTCATCGGCGAAAACATCCCGTGGCTCGCGCGGCTGCTCGCCGTCCCGGTCGCCTTCGCCTCCAGCCCGCTCGACGACGCCGCCGCCCGCGAACAGATCAAGGCCGGCCGCGACACCGCCTTCGATCCCGAGGCGCTGAAAATTTTTCTCCAGGCCGAGGCCGTCGCCACCGTGCCGCGCCGCGAACGGCAGATCCACCTGGCCGAACTGCGTCCCGGCATGGTGCTGGCCTGCGGCATCTACACGCCGAGCGGCCTGCTGCTCATCCCCGAAGGCCAGCGCCTCAACGCGACCTACATCGAAAAAGTTTTGAACTACAACCGCGTCCAGCAGCTCGTGCAGACGCTGACGGTTTATTGCTGAAAGACATCCCATGTCGAGAACGAGAGTTGCGTTAAAAACGGTTTGCCCGCAACTTATGCGCCCGTGCAGGATCTCCTGAAAAAAATCGCGGACGCCGCCGAGGTGCGGCTGTCCTTTTCGCCCAGCGCCACCCCGGCGGAAAAACTCGGGCGCTACAAGAATTTTCTCAAGGTCCAGACCCACCGGCTCAAGCTGCTCCATCGCGGCGGCGCGGACGGCAAGCCCGTCTGTGAGGGCCGCGCCGCGATTCTCGATGCGCTGCTCCAGCACCTGTGGGACGAGGCGAAACAACCGTTGTCCGCGCCGGCGCCGAAGGAATTTCCCGCCGTCGCCCTGGTGGCCATCGGCGGTTTTGGCCGCGCGGAATTGAACCCGCACAGCGACATTGATTTCATGTTCCTCCACGACGGCCAGGTCGTGGCCGGAAAACCCCTGCCGCAACTGGCGAAACTCATGGATGGCATTTTGTATCCGCTCTGGGACATCGGGCTGAAGATCGGTTATTCCGTGCGCAACCTGGACGATTGCACGAAGGTCGCCAACACGGACATGCAGTCGAAGACGTCGCTCATCGAGTCGCGGCTCATCGCGGGCAGCGCGGTGCTGTTCGAGAAATTTCAGAAAGCGGTCGTCAGCAAATGCGTCCTCGGCTTCGAGGAGGCCTACATTGCGGCGCGCATCGAGGACCAGACCTCGCGCCGCACCAAATACGGCAACTCCGCGTGCATGCAGGAGCCGAACCTCAAGAACGGCTGCGGCGGCCTGCGCGATTTCCAGAATCTTTTGTGGATGGCGTTCTTCAAGCATCGCACGCGGTCGCTGCGTGATCTCCAGGAGCTGGAATTCGTGACCGCCGCCGAGCGCAAGCAGCTCGAGGCCGCGTATGATTTTCTGCTGCGCGTGCGCACGGAGCTGCACTACCAGGCGAACCGGCCGGTGGACGTGCTGGGGAAAAATTTCCAGCCCGCCGTCGCGCTCCACCTCGGCTACGGCGACCGTTCGCCCAGCAAGCGCATCGAGAAGTTCATGCGCGACCTCTACACGCACATGCGTAATGTTTTTCTCACCACGCGCACGCTGGAGCAGCGCATGGCGCTGCTGTCGCCCCAGCAGACCACGCGGCTGGGGAAACTGCGCCGGCTGCTGCCCGGGGCGAAGCCGCGCAAAATGCCGGAGCCGGTGGACGGCTTCCTCTTCGTGGCCGGCGAGATCCGCGCCGTCAGCAGCCGCATTTTCCGCGACTCGCCGCGCCGCCTCATGCGCGTTTTTCTGCATGCCCAGCAGCGGCGGCTGACCTTGCATCCCGACCTCGCGCAGCTCATCCGCAGCCAGCTGGCGCTGGTGGACCGCGAGTTTTTGAACGACGCGCATGTGCGCGAAACGTTTCTGACCATCCTCGAACGGCGCGGCGAAGTGGCCCCGACGCTGCGCGCGATGCACGAGGTCAACCTGCTCGGCAAATACGTTCCCGAATTCGGCCGGCTGACCTGCCTGGTGCAGCACGAGTTTTACCACCAATACGCCGCCGACGAACACACCCTCGTCTGCCTCGAGCAGCTTGATAAAATCTGGGAGGCCAGCGAGCCGCCTTACCAGCGTTACGCGCCGCTGTTCCAAAGTCTCGAACGGCCCGGCCTGCTTTACCTCGCGCTGCTGCTGCACGATGTCGGCAAGGCGGCGGAGCATGAGCAGGGCCAGCACGCCCGGGCCAGCGCGGGCATGGCGACGCGCGCCGCCAGACGGCTCCAGCTCGAAGGCCCGGCGGCGAACACCTTGCAACTGCTCGTGGAAAACCACCTGCTCATGGCCGAGACCTCCCAGCGGCGCGACCTCGACGACCCGGCGGTCATCCGCAATTTTTCCCGCCAGATCGGCACGCCGGAAAACCTGAACCTGCTCACGCTCCTCACCTTCGCCGATTCGCAGGGCACCAGCGACAAGCTCTGGAACGGCTTCAAGGATTCGCTGCTCTGGCAGCTTCATTCCCGCGCCCTGACGCTGCTCACCGGCGGCACCGAATTCGTCCGCGCCGAAAAAGGCCAGCGCGAACTGCTCTACAAGGAACTGGAACGCCGCGCGCCCGACGCCATCACGTCCGAGGAACTGACCGCGCATTTTGAATCGCTGCCCGCGCGCTATTTTCAAATCCACCTCGCCGACGACATCCTCGCCGACCTCGAAGTGGTGCATCACTTCATCCAGCGCCAGGTTCTGGAGGAGGAGGGCACGCTCTCGCCCATCATCCAGTGGCGCGACGAACGCGACCGCGGCTACAACCGCGTGAAAATCTGCACCTGGGACCGCGCCGGTTTGTTCAGCAAGATCGCCGGCACCTTCAGCGCCGTGGGCCTGAACATTTTGAGCGCGCAGATTTTCACGCGCCACGACGGCATCGTCCTCGACGAATTTTTCGTGAACGACGCGCGCACCGGCAGCCTCGCCACCCGCGAACAGCACGAGAAGTTCGACCGCCTGCTCGCCGAAATCCTCACCGGCGAGGAAGTGGACCTGCCCGCGCTCATCGCCCGCCAGCGCGAAATCCGCCCCGCCTACCAGGCCTACGCCGGCGAACGCATGGAAACGCAGATCCGCTTTGACAACGACGCCTCCGAGGCGCGCACGCTGATCGAGATCGAGACGGAGGACCGGCTCGGGCTGCTCTACGCCATTTCCGAAATTTTTTCCGAATTGAAACTGGACCTCTCCGCCGCGCGCATCGTGACCGAACGCGGCGCGGCCATTGACAGTTTTTACCTCTGCGAACTCGATGGCCAGAAACTCGACGCGGCGGAGCGGCAGGCGGCGGTCCGGAAAAAATTACTGGCCGCCATCGGCGCGCTCGCCACGATTGATTGATGGATTGATGCGCAAAGCGATTGCAACCGGCGGCGCCGTTTGATAGAAACTATCCAGCCGGCGCGGCCGGCCGCGCCAGCCTTCGCTCTCCGAGCTTCGGCTTGGCAGGCCGAAGCGCAGCGCAGGCGGGTGTGGTTCAATGGTAGAATGTGGCCTTCCCAAGGCTGAGACGAGGGTTCGATTCCCTTCACCCGCTCCACTTTGTGTAATCGCCAATGAAATAAGGGTAAATCAGAGTTTTCAGATTTTCAGAAAACAAAAGTGAGAATAAAAGTGAGAATGAGAATGGTTGTTTCGTTTGATTGTGAGCGCATAATTCATTGATTTTACAGGGGGTTTTAATGCCGCCAATTTTGACGTCGGTGAGAATCACCATTGGCCCTTGCAGTTGCTTGAAGCAAATGAACCGCTCCACCTTATTATTCACCGTTGGCCAAATCAACGCGTTACCGCCAGTTGGAGGTCTCTCAACATTTCGCCGGTGGTCTGATACCGTTGGGAAATGTCCGGCTGGCACGCTTTCAGAATGATGGCGTCCAAGCGAATAAATTCTTCGTTTCCGGTTCGATCCATCAAGGTGGTTGAAATATCGGGAAAGAAAGCCGGGGCTTTTCCAGTGCTGATGACATACAGCACCAAGCCCTCTAGCGACAACTAAACTTCCCGCTGACGACAACTAAAACTCCCCATGGCTGGGGAAAGCGCTGGTGGTTTTTCTGGTCGGGCCGCAGGCCCGACCGGGCAGACTGCCGGCGCATGATCACCACACAACAACGGACTCGGCTCGTCACCGAGTTTCAACGGACGGGAAGTGTTACTATGAGTGCATTGAAAAGCGGGATGGATCGCAAGACGGCACGGAAGTATTTGGATGAGCCAGAGCGATTGAGTCAACCAAGGCCGGCACGGATATGGCGCACGCGGGTGGATCCGCTGGCCCAGATTTGGCCGGCGGCGGAACCCCGTTTGCGGGCGGCCCCGGAGTTGGAAGCCAAGGCGTTGTTTGAGCATTTGCTGCTGATCCGTCCGGAGCAGATGCGGGAGACGCAGTTGCGAACGTTTCAGCGGCGGGTGCGACAGTGGCGGTTAGAACATGGGCCGGCCCCGGAAGTGATCTTCCCGCAGACACACAGTCCCGGGAAGGTCATGCAGTTGGATTGGACGCACGCCAAAGAACTGGAGATCAGCATTGCCGGACACCCGCTGGATCATCTGCTCTGCCAGGCGGTGTTGCCGTATTCGAACTGGCAGTGGGCGACACGATGTCAGTCGGAGTCGTTGTTGTCGCTGCGGGCGGGTTTGCAGGCGGCGCTCTTCCGGTTGGGTAAAGTGCCCAAGCTCTTGCAGATTGATAACAGCAGCGCGGCCACGCATCAGATCAGCGGTGAAGGCAAGCGCGATTTCAATCCGTGTCGTGTAGTTTTCAAAACCGGAAAAGCGTGTGCGAACAAAACCGGACTGGGGTTAGAAGACAGGGACGTGAAGTAAGACGATGGGTTTGGCCTTTGGGTCTGGAGCGAAGCGAAGGTAATAAATGTCGCCGTCTGGTCGGAGGCAACGGATGACGGTGGTGCGGGGTGTGGCCTCAATGGAAAGGCGTTGGTCGCCGACGGGGACTTTGCCGTCGTCACCGACGCGGACGCGGGTTTGCTGGCTCCAGACGTAGGGCCACCAAGGGCAGTGTGGTGCGGGGCGGATGACGGAGCGTTTTTCTGAGCGGGCTTGTTGGTGGGCGGCGTTGGGTGTTTGGCCGAGTTCGCGGTGGCTTTCGTGGTGGTTGGCGTGGGCCAGGAGCGGGTCGAGCAGTTGGTTGGCGCCGATCAGTTCAACGATGTGGTCGGCGGCCAGGAGCGGGACAAGGCGTTTTTGCCAGTCGTCGTGACGGCGTTCGATTTTGCCTTTGGCTTGTGGGGTTGGGGCGTAGCGGAGTTTGACCCCATAGAAGTGAAGCGCCGCGCCGAGTTGGGTGAAGGCGTCTGGGTTGTGGGTGTAGAAGAAGGAGTGGTAGTCCACGTAAAGCGCCAGGGGCAGGCCGTGGGCTTGGAAGACGCGGGAAAGGAAGTCGAAGTGGGCCAGAAGGGTTTCGCCTGGATAGAGGCGTGCACCGGTGTTGAGGCGAGTGGCGTCGTCGAGGATTTCCAGGAGGACTTGTTTGTCGGCACAGCCGGGCAACCAGGCATGTGGGGTGGCGTCGTATTGCCAGAGCGCGCCGTAGTCGCGGGCTTGCCAGCGTTTGACGGGTTTGCGCACGGGTTTGTAGCGGGTGTCGGGGTTGAGTTGATGCGCGATGGCCCAACGGCGGACACTGGCGCGGTTGGTTTTGAAGTTGAGGCGGCGGTGGAGTTCGCTGGCGACAGCACTGTAGGAGGAGGGAGGTTTTGAAGCGAGGAGTTTGGTGATGAGGGCGGAGACTTCGGCAGACCAGTCCGGGTGATGATCTCCACCGGAGAGACCTGGCGACCAGGTTTCGGACTGGCCTTGAGCGCAGGCGCGCAGGTAATCGGAATAGAGTTCGTAGAAGCGGGAGCGAGCCAGGCCGAGTTCGATGGCGGCGGAGCGAGCGCAGAGATGGCCGGTGCGATGAGAGTGGAGGAGATGACGGATCAGCGGAGTGGGCAGACGGTGGATGAGTTGTGTTTTTTCATGCTGGGGAGTCTGCCAGAGAAGAATGGATTAAGGATGGATTTTTCGCTTTAGAACTGACACCGGCAGGAGCATGCCGGGCCGCGCGCAGCGACCCGACCTGCCGTTTGCCAGACTTCAGGCGGCGCTCAGGTTGCGTCCCCGCAGAGCCCTATCCTCCGCTGAAGCAACGAACAGGTTATGCCACCACGATCCAAGGGCAATTGTCGCCCAGCATTATTCCGGTTTTGTTCGCACACGACCGTCCGGTTTTGATCGCACCACGACACTTTTTTCCGCATTTCGTTCCTCAAACGGAACGGCGCAATGCCTCTCGTTCCGATTTGGTAACGGAATCAGGTGCAATTTTATTCGCAATTTCCAATTCAGAAAATTCCCCATCAAAATCAATGGCTTTGAAGGGTTGAAATCCCTTGGCATCACCGCTGCTAAAGGGAGTCAACGCGTGAACCGCCCGTGAAAAACACGGGGCAACGGATCACGAAAAACAAAACATACACTCGAAAAAATCATGAAACTTAAATCAAACCTCTGTGCTTTCATTGCGACCGGCCTCCTCTGCGGCCTCGTCGCTCAACCTCAATCCGTCAGCGCCAAAGGGTCGGCCACCGATACTACGACCGCACCCAGCAGCAAGCCCGCTGCCGGCGGTGGTGGTGGCGGAAAGAACACCACACCGACGCCGACGCCGACACCGACACCGGCACCAGTGCTGTCGTCCGGCCCCGTCACCTTCACGGCTGCGGGACCGGTCAACGGCAGCGTGGCGGTCTGCACCGGTGATTATCGCATC
>JAYVCM010000342.1:0-7804 GCA_043749955.1 Limisphaerales bacterium
TCATAGCGGTTGCCCGCCGGTTTGTCCTGCACCCATGCGGGGAGGAATAGGCTTTCCAGATCCAAATCTGTTCCAGTGCTGCTCATTCGATTAAATAAATTACGTGGTGACGACTAATGCGCGTTTGGCAAGGATAGCATCTACAATCTTCTTGGCGAGCGCTGGTTTTTCGGCGAGCGCCTTTTGCGCGGCTTCCTTGCCCTGCCCGATCAGATCGCCCTCAAACTGCAGCCACGCGCCTTTCTTGTCCACGACGCCATCGGCGATGCCCACCTCGAGAATGCTGCCTTCCTTGTTGATGCCGTGATTGTAGATGATGTCGAACTCGGCCTCGACGAACGGCGGCGCGACTTTGTTTTTGACGACTTTGACGCGGACGTGATTGCCGGTCGCATTGCCGGCGTCGTCCTTGAGCGTCTCTTTGCGGCGGATGTCGAGGCGGACGCTTGCGTAAAATTTCAGCGCCTTGCCGCCGGGCGTCGTTTCAGGACTGCCGAACATCACGCCAACTTTTTCGCGCAACTGGTTCGTGAAAATACACGTCGTCTTGGACTTGGCGAGGATCGCGGTGAGCTTACGCAGCGCCTGGCTCATCAAGCGCGCCTGCATGCCCATCGTGGCCATGCCCATGTCGCCGTCGAGTTCGGCCTTTGGCACCAATGCGGCAACGGAATCAATCACGATGACATCGAGCGCGTTCGAGCGGGCGAGCGTTTCGCAAATGGTCAACGCCTCTTCGCCGGACGACGGCTGCGAGACGAGCAAATCATCCAGATTCACGCCGAGTTTCTTCGCGTAGCCGGGATCGAGCGCATGTTCCGCGTCAATGAACGCCGCGAGGCCACCGGCTTTTTGCGCGTTGGCGATGACGTGGAGCATCAACGTGGTTTTGCCGGAAGATTCCGGGCCGTAAATTTCCACGACGCGGCCGCGCGGAATGCCGCCGACGCCGAGCGCGAGGTCAATCGCCAGCCCGCCGGTGGGGATGACATCAATTTTCACCTGCGCCCGCGCGTCGCCGAGGCGCATGATGGCGCCGTCGCCGTAGGCTTTGGTGATGGATGAGATGGCGGACTCGAGTTCACGTTCGCGCGTGGCGGCGGCTTTGGTTTCGACGGCGGATTTCTCGACGGATTTGTCAGCAGATTTTTCAGATTTGGCGGCCATAAATTTTTGGGTGGTTAAATTTTATTTGTGGGCGCGATGTTGGAGAAGTCCGCCGGAATAGTCAAACGCGGATGGAGACCTCTGCAAAAGCCGGAACGCCGGCCTCCGGCCCGGCTCGAACTTGTGAATTTCCCAACGAGCCGTGCCGGAGGCCGGCGCTCCAAGCGCAGGGGCGACGACTTTTGCAGACATCTCCGATGGTGTTGCTACCGGGAGCGCTGGCATCCTGCCGGCGAGTTTGCGTGAATTACCCGCCCACGCCGGCAGGATGCCAGCGCCCCGGCCGCAGATGACAAAACTGTCACGCAACATTTATTGAATGTTCATTCCGGTTTTGTTTAATGTCGCGGCTGGACTCACCAACAACACAACCAAATCGAACCACTATGAAAATCAAAATGATCGTCTGTTCCGCGCTAGCCGCGAGCCTGCTCGCCGGCTGCGCCTGGGAAAAATGTGAACGCTGCGAAAAAGGCGGCGAAGCCAAAGAGGCCAAGCTCATGGCCGAAGCCAAAGTGAGCAAGGAAACCGCGCAGGCGTCCGCGCTCGCCAAAGTTCCCGGCGGCACCGTGAAGGACGGCGAACTGGAAAAGGAAAAAGGCAAATTGATCTGGTCGTTTGACATCACGGTGGCGGGTTCCCCGGACATCAAGGAAGTCGCCGTGGACGCGATCACCGGCGACGTGATTGCCGTGGTCACCGAAACGCCCGCCGACCAGGCCAAGGAAGCCGCCGAGGATGCCGCTGCCGCCAAGAAGAAGAAAGGCGAGAAAGAAGACAAGGACTGAATGTAGCGTCGGCCATCTTGGCTGATCCCGCAGCCGCGGGACCGTGGCTTCCAGCCCGGCGGAAAAAACGCAGTGATTGCAAAAGCATTGTAAAACATGAACCTTCACGTCATGCGAGCGGTTTTTTCCGGGCGGCAAGATGCCGCCCTCGACGGCAGGCCGGGAGGCCCGCCGCACTTTTGAAATCTCCCGGCCTTTGTTTCTGTCTAAACCAGTTCCAACCACCAACCAAAAAAATAAATCCATGAAAAAAATTCTGCTGCCCGTTTTGTTTTCACTCGCCGTCGTGACCGCCTCCAGCGCGGCGGAACCCTATCATCTCCTCAAGGAAATTCCCGTGGGCGGCGACGGCGGCTGGGATTATCTGTCGGTGGATTCGGCGGCGCAGCGGCTTTACGTTTCGCACGCGTCGAAAGTCGTCGTGATTGATCTGGCGAAGGACGCGGTCGCCGGCGAAATCACCAACACGCCCGGCGTTCACGGGCTGGCGCCCTGTCCCGGCCTCGGCCTCGGCGTGACGAGCAATGGCCGCGAGAACAAGGCGGGCATCGTGGATTTGAAAACTTTGCAGACGCTTTCCAAGGTCGCCACCGGCGGGAATCCCGACGGGATGCTTTACGAGCCGGGACAAAAAGAGGTTTACATTTTTAATGGCAAGGGCGAGTCGGCGACGGTCATTGATCCGAAGGCGGGCAAAGTGGTCGCCACGATTCCGCTTGGCGGCAAACCGGAATTCGCCGCCGCGGATGTGAAAGCCGGTTTGGTTTTCAACAATCTCGAAGACAAAAACGAAGTCGTCGTGATTGACACCAAGACGCACACCGTAAAAAACCGCTGGCCGATTGCACCGGGCGAAGAAGCGAGCGGCCTGGCGTTCGATGAGAAAAATCACCGCCTCTTTCTCGGCTGCGGCGGCAGCAAAACGATGGTGATGCTGGACAGCACCAGCGGCAAAGTGCTCGCGAGCGTGCCGATTGGCGACGGCGTGGATGCAAATTCATTCGACCCCGCCACGATGCTGGCGTTCGCCTCATGCAGTGATGGCACGGTGACGATTGCCCATGAAGACGGCGACAAACTGACGGTCGTGCAGACTTTGAAAACACAAAAAGGTTCGCGGACGATGACGATTGATCCGGCGACGCACAAAATTTATCTGGCGGCGGCGAAGTTTGAAGAACCCGCCGCCGGCCAGCGCCGCGGCAAGATGGTCGCGGGCAGTTTCAAGATTTTGGTTTATGGCAGGGATGACAAATGACAGACATTTAACCTTCTGTTCACGCGGCTTTCATGTCGTTCGGTTGATCTGTTCGCGGACGGCAATGCCGCCGATGAACAAAAAACTAAAAACAGAAATCATGAAAAATTATTTCACATTGATGACCGCGCTGGCCGGCGGCGCGCTGGCATCCGCCTGCTGGGCGGGAACCGAAACGAAATGGGCGGACGTGCCGGCGGCGGTGCGCGCGACCGTGCTCGCCAATGGCGGCACGGCGGGGCAGACCGTGGACAAAGAGAACGGAAAGAAAGACGGCCTCGCCATTTTTGAAGCCGGCGTCAAAGACAAGGACGGCAACATCGCCGACCTGGTGGTGACGGAAGACGGCAAGCTCGTCGAGACCAAGCATGACGATGCCGCCGACGCCGCGCAGGAATTCGCCGACCGCGCGAAAAAAGTTCTGGCTGGCGTGAAGTTCAGCCATCCGCGCGACATCACGAATCCGTATCTGCCGCTCGCATCGCTGAAGCAGGACATCATCGAAGGTTCCGAGGGTGGCAAAAAAACGCGCGTGGAGCGCACCGCGCTGCCGAAGAAGCACCGCACGTTCACCATCGGCGGCGAAGAGGTGGACACGCTCGTCGTGGAAGACCGCGCGTTTGAAGACGGCAAGCTGGCGGAAGTGGCGCTCGATTATTTTGCGCAGGACGACCACGGCACGGTTTATTATTTCGGCGAGGACGTGGATGAATATCAGAACGGCAAAGTTGTCAGCCACGAAGGTTCCTGGCTGCTCGGCAGAGACACGCCCGTTCCCGGAATCATGATGCCCGCGCATCCGAAGGTCGGCGACAAATTCAAATCCGAAGACGTGTCGAAAGAAATCTCCGAGGCGGACGAGGTGGTTTCCGTTTCCGAAACCGTGACCGTGCCGGCGGGGACTTACAAGAACTGCGTGAAGATAAAGGAAAGCCTCGGTGACGGCACCACCGAATACAAGTATTACGCACCCGGCGTCGGCGTGGTGCGCGAGGTTCCGCCGGAAGGCGATGAACTTTTGAAATCACACAAAACCAACCAATGAAGCGAAGGGCAAAACGATGAAAACCAAAACCTTTCTCATGCTGACTTTGGCGTTGGCGGTGGCCGGCACGATAGCAGGTGTGTTTTTCGCCAGCCGCCAAAAAACCGCACGGCCAAACACCGTTGTCCCGGCGCAAATTGAAATCCAGCCGGCCGTGGTTTCAACCGAAGTCGTGACAACTACCGCACCGGAACCTCCCGCTCCCGACAAACAGCCAGGCGTCGTCGTTGCGCCCACAAAAGCTGACCGCCAGCCAAAACCTCAAAACCAAAATTCCAAAACTCCCAAGGAGCCGCTCCAAGACCCGGATGCCCGTGCGGCGTTGAGTCTGGTTGGTGCGGATCGGGGGGCCGAGGCGTATTGGCTGGCAGCCATCAGCGACACCAGTCTCCCCGATAATGAACGCGAGGACCTCATGGAAGATTTGAACGAAGAAGGTTTGTCCGACCCGAAACATCCCGGCCCGGAAGACCTGCCGCTCATCCTGAACCGTCTGGTCATCATTGAGCAAATCGCGCCCTACGCCGATGATTTCATGCTGGAACATCTCGGCGAAGCTGATAAAGACCTCCGCAATCTACTCGCCGGCAAACCATGACGAAAAGTTTCGCCCGCTTCGCCCGCTTCATTTAACTTTCCGCCATGCGTGTCCTCGTCGTCGAAGACGAAAAAAAAACCGCCTCGTTCGTCCGCAAGGCATTGCAGGCGGAGAGCTTTGCCGTGGATGTCTGCCACAATGGCGACGACGCGCTTGCCGCCGCCAGCGCCACGCCGTTCGATGCCATCGTGCTCGACATCATGCTGCCGGGCCGCGACGGCTTGAGCGTGGTGAAACAATTGCGCGAACGGAAAAATTCCACGCCGGTCCTGCTGCTTTCCGCGCGCGGCGAAGTGAACGAGCGCGTCGAAGGCTTGAACGCCGGCGCGGATGATTATCTGCCGAAGCCGTTTGAACTCGCCGAACTCGTCGCCCGCGTGCGTGCGCTCACGCGGCGCAGCGGTGAAAATAAATCTACCACGTTGCGCGTGGCCGACCTGACGCTCGACACGCTCACGCACAAGGCGCAGCGCGGCGGCGCGAGCATTGAGCTGACGGCGCGCGAGTATCGGCTGCTGGAATTTCTCATGCGCTCGGCGGGCCGCCTGTGCGGGCGCATGATGATTCTGGAAAAAGTCTGGGACTACGATTTCGATCCCGGCACGAACCTGGTGGATGTCTATGTGAAACGGCTGCGCGAAAAAATTGACGCGCACTTTGAACCCAAGCTGCTCCACACCGTGCGCGGCAGCGGGTATGTGTTGAAGGAGGAAGAGTGAAAATTGGGGAAACATTCAACATTCAACATTCAACGCCCAACCTCCAAGGCGGGTGTCATTGCGCCACCGTTTGGCGTTCAATGTTGAATGTTGAATGTTGGGTGTTTTTTTGGAGGTCCCGGCGATGACCATCCGCACGCGCTTGAGTTTGTGGTATGCCACAGTGATGTTCATCGCGCTGATGGTCATGGGCGCGCTGCTTTATTTTCAACTCGTCATTGAGCCGCGCCAGGAAGCCCAAAAGCATGACCACGAACATCAGGAAGAAGCGGTTGACCCGGATGTTTTTGAAGACGTGACCCAGATCGTGATGTCCTGCGGCATTCCGGCGGCGTTACTGGCGCTGGCCGGCGGCTGGTGGCTCATGAAAAAATCCCTCGCGCCCGTCGCCAGCCTCACGCGGGCGACGGAAAAAATCACCGCGCAAAATCTCGGCGAAAAAATCCCGCGCTCCGGCAACGGCGATGAACTGGACCGGCTCACCGAGGTTTTCAACGCCATGACGACCCGGCTGGACGATTCGTTCAACCGCATCCGCGAATTCACCCTGCACGCCTCGCACGAACTCAAAACGCCGCTCACCGTTCTGCGCGGCGAGACGGAAACCGCCTTGCGCGATGAATCCCTTTCGCCCGCCGAACACGACCGCGCCGCCAGCCAGCTCGACGAACTGCGCCGCCTCACGCAAATCGTGGACGGCCTCACGCTGCTCGCCAAGGCCGACGCAGGACAGGTGGCCTTGACGCTTGAGCCGTTGCGCCTCGACGAACTGGTGCGCGATAATTTTGCCGACCTGCAAATCCTCGCCGAGCCGCATGGCATCACAGTTGAGTTGGAAAAGTGCGAAGAAGTTTCCGTGCGCGGCGACCGCCATCGCCTGCGCCAGTTGCTGTTGAATCTTGCGGACAACGCCGTGAAATACAACCAGCCGCAGGGCCGAGTGACGATGAACCTGCGACGTTCCGGCGAGACGGCTGAATTCACCATCACCAACACCGGCGCGGGAATTCCGACGGAAATTTTGCCGCGCATCTTTGACCGTTTCTTCCGTGGCAACTCCGCGCATCATTCCATCGGAACGCCGGTCTCCGACCCGGCCAGTTTCAAAAATGTTGAATCTCAACGAGCCGGGTCGGAGACCGGCGTTCCGACTGCGAACGAAACTCCGGTGGACGGCTGCGGCCTGGGCTTGAGCATCGCGCAGTGGATTGTTTCCGCGCATGGCGGGAAAATTCAAATTGCGTCCGCGCCGGCGCAATCCACAATCGTCACCGTGCAACTGCCGCTCAATTCCTAAATGCAACATCGAACATCCAACATCCAACATCCAACATCCAATCCGGGCCGTGCGCCGCGCGCCCGACGTGTTGGGCGTTGGATGTTGGATGTTGGATGTTGGATGTTTTTTTCATTTTTGCTCGCCGGCTGTGCGCACTTCAAATCGCAGCCGATTTCCCCGGAGAAATCCGCCGCGCAACTGGAATCACGCCGGCTGGATGACGCCGGCTTGAAAAAATTCCTGGAACAAAATACCGGCGGCGAATTAAAAACCTGGCCGTTGGACAAGTGGGGTTTGAATTCCCTCACGCTGGTCGCGTTTTATTTTCATCCGGGCCTCGAAGTCGCGCGGGCGCAGTGGCGACTGGCCGAGGCCGGCATCAAGACCGCCGGCGGCCGGCCCAATCCGACGTTGAGCGTCACACCGACTTACAACACCTCGACGCTCATTCCCTCGCCGTGGGCGCCCGCCGTCAATCTGGACGTGCCGATTGAGACGATGGGCAAGCGCAGCAAGCGCATCGCGGCGGCGGAAAAAGTTTCCGAGTCCGCGCGGTTCAGTTTCATCAGCGCCGCGTGGCAGATCCGCAGCGGCGTCCGCGTGAGCCTGCTGGATTTCAAAATGGCCGGACGACGCGCGGAGTTGTTGCAGAAACAATTCGCCGCGCAGTCGCAAATCGTGAAGCGGCTGCAGCAGCGCTTTGACGCGGGCGCGATTTCCCGCGCCGAACTCACGCCCCCGCAGATCGCGCTGAACAAGACGCAGATGGATTTGAGCGACGCGCAATCCAAACGGGCCGGGGCGCGCTCACGTCTGGCGGAAGCGCTGGGCTTGAGCGCCGCCGCGCTCGACGGCGGGGAATTTGACTTTGATTTTTCAACGCGCCCGGTGGAGCAACTGACTTCCGCCGAGGCGCGCCGCGTGGCCTTGATTTCGCGCCCGGACATTCT
>JAYVCM010000343.1:0-5065 GCA_043749955.1 Limisphaerales bacterium
AACACGCCGACCTCGGTGTCGGAGATGGCGGAGACGCTGAAGAAATCGCCGCTGACGGATTCTGCCGGCTCGTAGCGGTGGACGAATTGAAACGCGCTCGACTCCGGCGGCGCGGTGTGCGGAAAATTCGGATACTGCTGCGGCAGCATGGTGAGCTGGATTTCGCGCGCGGTGCGGAGGTTTTCCTCCATGAGCGCGTTCTTCGTCCGCAGCTCCTCGCGGCTGCGGGAGAGTTCGCCGGTGGCGCGGCGGATCTGCTCCTCCGCGTGCTTGCGTTCGGTGATGTCCTCGACGGTGCCTTCGTAGTAGAGCAGTTTCCCCTGCCCGTCGCGGACGGCGCGGCAGTTTTCCGCGATCCAGATGATGCTGCCGTCCTTGCGATAAATTTTCGACTCGAACCCGCTCAACGTGTCGTTCTCCTGCATGAGGCGGACGAATTCCTCGCGGCGGCTGTGCTCGACGTAAAGCCGCCCGGCGATGTCCTTGATGCTCGCCATCAATTCCACGGGCGAGTCGTAGCCGTAGATCCGCGCCAGCGCGACGTTCGCCAGCAGATAATGCCCGTCCACCGTCGTGCGGAAAATCCCCTCGACCAGATGGTCGAAGAGGCCGTAGTAATTTTCCTTTTCCTCGACGAGCGCGAGCCGTTCCTGATGGCGCGCGATGGAGCATTGGACCGCATGACGCAACATCGGCCCCGACATCAGTTCGCGGCCCAGGTATTCCTGCGCGCCGCTGTAGATCGCCTCGGCCAGAAACGTTTCGTCCTCGCCCGGCCCAATGACGAGCACCGGCAGCCGCGCGGCCTTCGTGGTGAGCAGGGTGATTTGAAACAGCGCGGCGGCGTTGGCCTGCGGCACCTCGAAGAGCACGGCGTGAAAATTATTCGTGGCCAGCATCGCCAGTCCCGTGTCGGCGGATGACTCGACAGTCACGTCCGACGCGCCCGCCGAGGCGGACAGCAGTTCACCAATGCGGCGCGAAATGATTTCGTCGCCGCTGATCAGCAGGATTTTGAGGGATCCGTTTTGTGAACTGTCTGCCATACACCGTTCCGGGACGTTGAAAATACAGGTTCGGCGGCGTCCCGCAAGTGCGTTGCTAAACACATTTGTGTTTCAACTTTTCATCGTCCCTGTCCGTGCTATCTTGGCCACCCGAAATCATGCCCAGTGTTTTCATCAAAACTTACGGCTGCCAGATGAACGAGCGCGACAGCGAGGCCGTCGCCGCGCAGCTCGTCGCCAAGGGCTATTCGCTCGCCCAGACCGAGGCCGCCGCCGACGTGGTGCTGCTCAACACCTGCAGCGTGCGCGATGGCGCGGAGCAGAAGGCCATCAACAAGATGAAAAATCTCGTCGGCACGGCGAAGAAAGACCGGCCCGACCAGATTCTTGGCTACATGGGTTGCATGGCGCAAAGCCGTGGCAAGGAACTCATTGAGAAACTGCCGGACGTGGATTTAGTTTTGGGCACACAAAAATTTCATCGCGCGGCGGAATACCTCGACGAACTGCTCGCCGGCAAACGCGAGAAAATCGTGGACGTCGAGGCCGAAGCCAAGAGCGAGGCGACCATCCGCGAACATCTGCTCAACGGCAGCGCCAAGACTTCCGTGTCCGCGTTCGTCAGCATCATGCAAGGCTGCAATCAATACTGCACCTTCTGCATCGTGCCCTACACACGCGGCGAAGAACGCAGCCGCGCCATTGACGACATCGTAGGAGAGTGCCGCGAACTCGTGGCGCGCGGCGTGCGGGAAATCACGTTGCTTGGACAGATTGTAACGAGCTATGGCAAACGCGGAAACGTAGCGGCAGGCATCCTGCCTGCCGTAGAGCCGGGCTTCCAGCCCGGCGGAAAGAACGTGGCTGGCACCAAGAGCGCTAGCAGTTCGGAAACCGTCAGTATTTTGAGCGCCGATCCGGGCGGCAAGATGCCGCCCTCTACGGCAGGCAGGATGCCCGCCGCTACATCCCCTTTCGTCCAACTCCTCGATGCCGTCCACGCGATCGAAGGCGTCGAACGCATCCGCTTCACCTCGCCGCACCCGAAAGGTTACGGCGATGATTTGGTCGAGGCTTACGCGCGGCTGACGAAGTTGTGCGAGAGCGCACACATTCCGCTGCAAAGCGGCAGCGACCGCATCTTGAAGTTGATGCACCGTGGCTACACGCGCGAAAAATTTCTCGGCATCATCGAAAAATTGCGCCGCGCCAAGCCGGGCATCGGCATCACCACGGACATCATCGTCGGTTTTCCGGGCGAGACCGAGGAGGATTTTGAATTGACACTGTCGCTCGCGCGCGAGGTGCAGTTCGACAACGCCTACATTTTCAAATACTCGCCGCGCCGCGACACGCCCGCCGCCGAGATGCCCGACCAGGTGCCGCTGGCCATCCGCGAGGAACGCAACCACCGCCTGCTGGAACTGGTGAACGAAATCGCCGCGCGCAAATACGACGGCTTCATCGGGCGGCAGGTGGAAATTCTCGTGGAAGGGCCGAGCAAGAAAAACGCGGCGCGTTACACCGGGCGCACGCGCTGCAACCGCATCGTGCTGTTCGACGGCAGCGCGCGCCATCAAGGACAGCTCATGGACGTGAAAATCGAGCGCACCGGCTCCTTCACGCTCTACGGCGACCCGGCGATTTTGGAGTGACAATTCCCGCTTGCCGCAAAAACTTTACGGCTGTAATTTTCCCGCATGAGCACAGTTCAAGAAATCGAACACGCCGTTGAAAAACTTCCGCCCGAAGATTTTTCGGAACTCGCCGCGTGGATGGATCGCAAGCGGCAGACTCAAAGCGTCCGTGACCACTCCGCTTTTCTGAACAGCTACGCTCCGGGCGACGAAGGGCTTTACGACGATGCCATCGCCCGGTGAAATTTGGCTGGCGGAAATTCCGTTCACCGACGGCAGCGCTTCAAAAATCCGTCCCGTGCTGGTGCTTTGGCTGGATGCCGGCGACGCCGTTGTGGCGGCGGTGACTTCTGCAACACCGCGTTCGACCAGCGACGTTTCTTTGCAAGACTGGCAGGCTGAAGGTTTGCGCGTCGTTTCCACCGTCCGCTTGTCGCGGCTGGACTCTCTTGAACAAAATTTGTTGCGACGAAAACTGGGCGTGCTTTCCCGCAGCGACGCGCAACGCGTCAAACAAGTTTGGACAAATCAAATCCAGTTGCGATTCTGATTCGGCACTTCGGATACTCAACCGCGAAATGAAAAACAAATTCTTCTTTGTCATCACGCTGGCAATGCTGCTCGCATTTGGCAATTCCATTTCGGCGCAATCATCGCCCGTTTCCTTTGCCTATGTCTTGCAGGCGGACTCGTTGGCGAAATCCAAGGCCGAGGCCGTCGCCAAACTCGCGGCGTGCGACCGCGATTGGATTGTGCTCGACGCGAATTTCAGCGGCGACGAGCCGTGGACGGAAAAAGATTTATCCGCCATCCGCGCCGGAAAATCCGGGCGCAAAGTGATCGCGTATCTTTCCATCGGCGAGGCGGAAAATTATCGCGCTTACTGGCAGAGCGCGTGGCGCACCAATGCGCCCGCGTTTTTGCTGGGCGAGAATCCTGAATGGAAGGGCAACTTCCGTGTCAAATACTGGCAGGCCGACTGGCAAAAAATCATCCTCGCCGACGTGGACAAAATCATGGCGGCAGGTTTTGACGGCGTTTATCTCGACATAGTGGACGGGTTTGAAACCTTTGAGCAGGACGGAAAAAATTTCGTGGACGACCGCGTGAATCCCGAAACAAAACAAAGTTACCGGCGCGACATGGTGGACTGGGTGAAAGCCGTCGCCGCACGCGCCCGCAAGACAAATTCCGCCGCGCTCGTCATCCCGCAGAACGGCACGCAGCTTTTCGCGCACGCGGATTTTCTCGGCGCGGTGGACGCCGTCGGCGTCGAAGACCTTTTCACCAACGGCGACAAACTTCAGAAGGCCGCCGATACAAAATATATTTTGGAAAACCTTGCGCCGCTGATCGCCGCGCACAAGCCGGTGCTCGACATCGAGTATGCCAAGCGCAAGGAACTTCGTTCGCAGGCCAAGGAACAAGCGGCGCAGCACGGCCTGGTCGGTTTGGTGACCGACCGGCAGTTGAAAACCCTGGGCGAGTCGGGAAAATAAATTTCGTCACTGCCTGCCAGAATCTACGGATTGCTTTCTTCGGTTCCAGCGCGTCTCGCATCGGCCAAGCCCGTCGCCCGAAGTTTCAAAGCGGCGGCGAACGGTTCTCCCCCCGGGGGAGAGGGGACAGCCGCGCACGTTTTCCGTTTGCTTGAATGACCGTCCGACCAATCCAGCGCCAAGTGGTTCGAAGGCGCGGGGAATGTTTCTCCCTCTCCCCGGGGGAGAGGGAACAGCGGCGGCGGCACGCAGATTTTCCGGATGACCGTGTTGCGAATCCAACCGTGGGCAATTCATTATTCCAAACGCCCGGCACCGCCGGGAATGAACGGATTGATTTTCTTCGTGTCTATTCGGGTGAATCCGTGGTTTAATCTGCGAAAATGAAATTGTCTCTTTTATCCATTCTGCTCGGCGCGGGAATGAGCGTGCCGCAAATTTACGGCCTCGCCAATCCGCAAAAATTTGCGGTGTCCGTCCGCAAATTTCCCCGCAACCTGACCGCCGGAATTTTTTTGATGCTGCTTGGCACGGCGTGGTTCGTCTGGAACGTGAACCACGAACCCATCGCGGATTTTTCCGCGTTCAAGCCCTACATGATGGCGGGCTTCATCGCGGTCGGCGTGCTGTCGTGCATCTTCATCCAGGATTTTCTGGCGGTGCGCGGGCTGGCGGTGGTGATGCTGCTGCTCGGCAAACTGATGGTGGACACCGGGCGTCCGCATCTCGGCGAGTCACCGTTCGTGCTGGTCATTCAGGCGTGGGCGTATGTGCTGATCGTCATGGGCATCTGGTTCACCATCACGCCGTGGAAGCTGCGCGACATTCTGAATTTTGCTACGGCCACGGAAACGCGCACCCGCCTCGGCAGCGCCATCCGGCTGTCGTTCGCGGCGTTCATCGTGATCCTCGGCCTGACCGC
>JAYVCM010000344.1:0-4184 GCA_043749955.1 Limisphaerales bacterium
CGTCCGGCATTGCGCTGGCTTCGGGTAATAATGAAGTTGCGCTGGGTGATTTTGCCTGTGCCGCGCCGACGACACCCACCTTCAGTTCCGTCACCGCGCCGGGATGCAGCCCGGTGTCCGTCAACTGGAATGTGGCGAGCGGAGCGGCCACTTACGATCTGTTTAGGAAAGTGAGCGGCGGTGCTTATCCTGCGTCGCCACTTGCGGCCGGACTGGCGGTCACCACCTACTCCGATTCGGACATCACCAATGCCGTGACTTATGTCTATCAAATCAAGGCTAACGCTGCTTGTGGCGCCTTCAGTTTATCGGCTGACAGCACGGGCGTGACTCCCACGACCGCGCCGTTCATCACCAACAACCCGGCCAGTTACACGAGCTACGAAGGATTCGCGGCCACGTTCACTGTGGGTGCGCGGGGCGATGGCTTGACTTACCAGTGGCAGGTCAACAAGGGGGCTGGCTTCGTGAACGTAGATGTTGGCAATGCTGACGGCACAGGCGGCACGACCGTCACTTTTACCACCGTGAACGCCACGACCAGCATGAACACTTACCAATACCGTTGTGTGGTCAGCGGCACCTGTTCGCCTGCGGCAACCTCTGCCGTAGCGACTTTGACTCTCGGCACCCAATTCCGCAGTCTCGCCACCGGTGGCTGGGCGACCAACACCTCCTGGCAGATTACGTCGGACGGTTCCACCTGGGTCAACGCGGCGACCGGCGTGTATCCGGGCGCAACCGCCGGACACACGGACACGGTGCAAGTCCGCGCGGCCCACAACATCACTCTTGCGACCAATGCAACCGCTTCGGCTGGTGCGCTAACGATTGACGCCACGGGCAAAGTTTCGATTGGTGATCAACTTAGCGCCACGGACGCAAACGCGTTTCTGCAGATCGCCGGCAACCTGGCCAACAACGGCACCATCACGGCGGGCCAGGGCAATAACAACCGGATTGTTTTTAATGGCACCACCACCTGGTCCGGTTCGGGTGATATAACGTGTGGTGGCTCGGGTAAACTGGGATTCACGGTGAATGCCGGGGCGACGCTCAACTTGTCGGTTGATGTGACAGTGCGCTCCAGCACCAGCCAGGCGGTTCTGACCATTAATGGAACCTTGAACGGCGGCACTCGTTTCATGAGGCAAGCAGCTGCCTCCGCCAGCAGCAGTGCTTCATTAATCGTGGGGCCTGGGGCCACGGTGGAGACAGCCAATGCCGGCGGCATCGGTGGAACCAACAACACTACTTCAGGATTATTCCAGTCACCTTTCGGCACGGTGACGCTCGATCCTTCAGCCAATTATATCTTCGACGGAACCGTCAACCAAACAGCAACCATTGGCAACACGGTCCTCCCCACCGCCAACAATATGACCATCCGCAACACGGGCAGCGGCGGAAACAATACGGTCACCATGGGCACCATCGCCATCAGTGGCACCCTCTACGTCCAAAACGGATTGTTGTCCTTTGGCAGCACCACGACCAGCACGGCGGGAGCGCTTACCTTTGACGGCTCCACTTATCAGGCCACCGGCACCTGGGGCAACACCGGATCAGGGGCGGCGAATACGGATGCCACGCGCTTCGCCGGCACAGGTTACGTGACGGTGAGCGGCCCGATTGCCGTCACGAGTGCCACGCAGTTTCGTTCGCACATCAGCGGCAACTGGAATGTGGCCGGCACCTGGGAAGGCTCGGCGGACGGCGGCGCAACGTGGAGCGCCCTCTTGACTGGTTTCACGCCGGGCAGCACGCCGGGCAGCACGCATAAGGTTTATATCCAAGCCGGTCATGTCGTCACCTTGACCGAGGCTGAAGCTTGTAACGACATCCATATGTCGGTGGGAACGACCAGCAGCACCACAGGCGGTTCAGGCGGCAAGGTTGCCTGCGTCACCTTCACCTTGTCGGTGAATGGTCAATTGCGCGGCTATTGGGCGCCGGTGAGCACGACCCCGGGAACCGACCAGCCTTCAGGTTCAGCTTTCGATCCGTTCACGAAGACGGATAACGGCGGCAAGGTCAAGATAGTCGGGTCTGGCCGCGTCATTCTCGCCGCCGGTCAATGGGGTAGTTATAACATCACCACCACCCCTGTCAGTCCGGGTGGGGCGGCGGACTGGGAATTTGCGCTGACCGCGGGTCAGGCGGGAACGAATCTATCGTCCTTCCGTCCGGCCAATGTATTGATTGATTCCGGCACAACCTTGGACATCAGCACCAGCATCATTGGCGCTTGCGGCAATGGCGGGCAGGGTGTCGGCACTGGCGGCGCTGGTAACATCACCATCAGCAATGGGGCCACGTTGATTTCTTCCGGCACGGGTGTCATTGCGCGCCGGACTTCGACGGCCTCCTCCGGCGCCATCGGCACGTTCGCGAATCAAGGCACGCTTAAACTTTCTGGTGCGGCCCCGATGATTGCTACGGCCACCAACGACTTCTCCGGTGGAACGGTGGAATACAATGGCGGCAATCAGACGCTCTTGGTCAAAGACTCCGGCACGACCGGGCCGCAAACCGACCCGACGAATTACAACAACGTGACGCTGAGCGGCACGGGCACGAAGACGAACGCGCTGAACATCGCGGTCAATGGCACCTTGACGGTTTCATCCGGCACGACTTTGGACTTCAACAGCAAGACCATCACGGTGGCTGGCGCGCCGGCTCTGAATGGCACGTTGAACATGGAAGTCACCAGAACCGGAGCCAACACATTTACCGGATCGCAACTCATCCAAAGTGCCGGCACGCTCACCTATGGCGGCGCGTTGACCGTTAATAATCTGGGAAGCGCGGTGGTGCTGGGTGAAAGTATTCCGCTGTTCAGCAGCAGCGGAGGATACGGCGGCAGCTTTAGTTCAGTATCTTTCCAACCTATTTCCGCTGGCCTGACCGCCAGCACTGCGTCATTGGCCGCGACTGGAAATCTTACCATTACTTGCAACGGCACGCTGGCTGCCGGCGCGGCACCGAACACGAACAATTGCCCCGGCAGCAGTTATTCGTTGGGTGGATCGGCCAGCGGCGGCGGCGGTGGATACACTTATAGCTGGACCTCTTCGCCGGCGGGTTTCACTTCCTCCAGCGCCAATCCGTCGGTCAACCCGACGGTCACGACCACTTATAACCTTACGGTGACAGATGCCAATGGTTGCACCGCCGTCGCCTCGGTCACAGTCACGGTGAATCCGTCGCCCACCATCACCCTGGGCAGCAGCCCGTCGGTGACTTATGGCACGACCAGCGCCAGCCTGCCTTACACCGGCACGTCGGGCAGCCCGAACCAATACAGCATCGTCTTCGATTCCGCCGCGCACACGGCTGGTTTTACGGACGTAAGTTTGACCTCGCTGCCGGCCAGTCCGATTGCTTTGACCGTCCCCGCGACCGCACCGGTGGGAACTTATAACGGAACCGTTTCCGTGCAGACTGCGGCGGGCTGCTCCAGCTCGGCGGTGGCCTTCACTGTGACCGTCACGGCGAAGTCGCTGACCATCACCGCCAACAACACCAATAAAGTTTATGGTCAGACGGTGACGTTTGCCGGAACTGAATTCACGACGGCTGGTTTGATCAACAGTGATTCAGTGACGAGCGTGACGCTCACGAGCGCCGGTGCGACCGTTACTGCCACGGTGGGCACCTACCCAATCGTGCCGGGCGGCGCGACCGGCAGCGGCCTTGGCAACTACAGCGTCATCTACAACAACGGCACGTTGACCGTCAATCCGGCGGCCGTAGTGCTGTCGGTCACCAGCAGTTCCAATCCGTCTGGATTTAACGACGCGCTGACGTTCGCGGCGAATGTGACGCCGACGAGTGCGAGCGGCACGGTGCAGTTCCGGACGAACGGGGTGAACTTCGGCGCGGCGGCGACATTGGTTGCCGGCTCGGCCAGCAGCACCAGCACGAGCAGCCTGCCGCGCGGCAACAACACCATCGCGGCGGTTTATTCCGGGGACAGCAACTATCTGGCAATCACGAACACGCTGACGCAGGTGGTCACCAATCATCCGCCGGTGGCGAACACCAACAGCTACACGCGCAACGGGCTGAACACCTGGAAAATTGCCGTGACTAACCTGCTTTCCAATGCGAGTGATGTGGACAGTGACACATTGAGCCTGGCCGGTGTTGGCGTCAGCACGAACGGCATCACGCTGGTG
>JAYVCM010000345.1:0-8507 GCA_043749955.1 Limisphaerales bacterium
TCCCCTGTCAGCGTTTTACCCTCACCTCACCCCGGCCCTCTCCCCTCCCATCAGATGGGAGCGGGGAGGGAGAAACGCCCGCCGCCACTCTGACAACACACGCGCCCGGTTTGTCCCGCAGCAGCGGGTGAAGCGGAGGGTGGCCGTTGAAACCAGATCCTTTTTTTGGCGGCATGAAAATAGCCATACTGCCGCTTGACTTTTAGCCGTGGCAATCGCACGGTTAGCCGTCCCTAAAAAATTGTCCAGCCGCACCATGAGCCTCAAATCTTCCGTCACGTTTTCGCGCATCGCCGTCGCCATTCTTTTCCTGGCGGGCGGCTCCGCCGCGCTGTCCCAGATGGTGGACGTGAATTCAAACGGCATGAGCGATGTCTGGGAGTGGGTCTATAACGCGACCAACGTCGTGCCCGCCGTGGACTCGGATGGCGACGGCATCGCCAACGTGAAGGAGGCCACCGCCGGCACCGATCCGTTCAATTCCAATTCCGTCCCGAAAATTTCGCTGCTCGGACTCGTCGGCACGAACCGCAGCATCACGATGCCCGCCGCGCTGGGGAAATTATATCAGCTTCAAACCCTCACCAATCTGGCCGGCACGAACTGGCTGACGGAAACGAGCATGGTGGTGCGGACGGGAACCAATTTCACCTTTCCTTCGCCGGCCACAGCCACGATGAAGTATTATCGCGTCGCCGTGTCGGACGTGGACACGGACGGTGACGGCGTGAATGACTGGGAGGAATACAAGCTGGGCCTCGACCCGAGCAACGCGTTGAGCAACGCCACGCTCGACACGAACGGAAACGCGATGCTGGATTATCCCTACGTCGCCGCCAAGATGGCGCAGCAGAACGTCATCACGGTCATGGCCACGGACCCGGTGACGGTGCAGCCGGATCCCGGCCAGTCGGCGACGGACCTGGGCGGGTTCACTTTTTCGCGCGGCGGCTTTGCACTGAATTCGTTGACGGTGAATTTCACGCTCGGCGGGCCGGGCGCGGGTTTTGCGATTGAAGGAACGGACCACGTCACGATGGCGCGTTCCATCACGCTGCCGGCGGGAACGCTTTCCAAAGCGCTCACGGTCACGCCGCTGGCGGACACGAACCTGCTGACGCCGGTCATCGCGCAGGTGAAATTGTCGCCGGGCCTCAAATACCTCGTGGGCGGCGCGAGCAATGCGAGTGTGGTGATTTATCCGTCGGCCACGGCGAACGGCACGGGGTTGTCCGGCCGGTATTTCACCAACGCCAATCTGACTTACGCGAGCACGACGAATTTCAACCCGACGAATCTTTTTCTGACGCGCATTGACACGAACATTGACTTCACCTACACGAACGGCCCGGTGCCGAACTTGAGCAACGGGCTTTATTCCGTGCGCTGGACGGGCCAGGTGATGCCGCAGTATTCGGAACTTTATTTTTTCGACGTGCGCAGCGACGACGGCGCGAAGCTGTGGGTGAACGACCAGCTGATCATTGACAAATGGGTTTCGCAAAGCGCGACGGACTGGACGAATGCCATCACGCTGCAAGGCGGCACGCGCTATAACATCAAGCTCGAATACTTCCAGAACGGCGGCAAAGGCGAGGTGCATCTGTATTGGTATAGCCCGAACCAGTCGAAGCAGATCATCCCCACCAGCCGGCTGTTCCCGACGAACAGCCCCGGCGGCGGTTCCAACGCGGCACCCGCCATCACGAGTTCGCTGACGGCGGTTGGATTTGTGGGCCAGCCGTTTAGTTTCACCGTCACCGCCGCCAACACGCCGCTGGGTTTCACAGCGACCAATCTGCCGCCCGGCCTGGGCTTCAACGCCGCGAGCGGACTCATCAGCGGCACGCCGCTGCTGGCGGGCGATTTTCAAGTTCCCATCACCGCGAGCAACCTCGCCGGCACGAGCGCGGCGGTGGTGGACATCGTCATCTTTGACACAGGCAGCGCGGTGTCGCGCGAGGTGTGGACGAATGTGGCCGGCACCAGCATCGCCAGCATTCCGCTGGACACGGCGGCGAACATCACCGGCGGCTACGGCGCGCTTGAAGGCATCACGAATTACGGCGACAACTACGGCGAACGCATCCGCGGCTATTTCACCGCGCCCGCCACGGCCAATTATTATTTCTGGATCGCCGCCAGCGACGCGGCGCAGCTTTGGCTCTCCGACGACAACGAGCCGGTGAATAAAATCTTGCGCGCCTACGTCACACCGACGAACAACCCGACGGCGTCCGGTCAAAACGGAACGTCGCCGCGCCAGTGGAGCTTGCAGTCCTCGCAGAAATCCGGCTGGCTCGCGCTCACCGCCGGGCAGAAATACTACCTCGAAATTTTGCACAAGGCCGGGGCCGCCACGAACGACAACTGGTCGGTCGGCTGGCTGCAGGACCCGTCCGGCACGAACAACACGCCCGCCGGCATCGTGCCCAGCTATCTGCTCTCGCGCTATTTCACGCCGCTGGCGGTGACGATTCCCGGCACGCTTTACACGGCGAACCTGCTGGCGCTGCCCGGCGTCAACAGCCCGGCCGTCGGCTCGGCGACGTTGCGCGTGAGCGCGGACGGGACACAGGCGATTTTGAACTACAGCTTCACCGGGATTCCCGGCGCGCACATTGACCATATCAATTCCGACCCTTACACCATCCCCAGCTCGCAGTTTCCAAACGGATCCACGCTGCTGTTTGACATTGCGGCCGCGCTGCCGCAGGCGGACGGCAGTTATGTCTGGCCGATTGCGGCGATTCCTCCGCTCTCGGCGGCCGACATCCTTGAAATCATCAACGAAAACAAATGTTACATCGTCATGAATACGCCGGGCGTTTTTCCCAATGGCGAAATCGGCGGGCACTTCACGCTGGCCGGCGGCACGCAAATTTTCACCGCGCCCCCGGCCCCGCCGACGTGGCCGGATGACCACGCCAGCACCAATGCCGCCGTGCGTTTTCTCACGCAGGCGACTTTCGGCGCGAGCCTGGCCGAGATCGCGTCCGTGCAGGCGCTCGGCTACGACGCGTGGGTCAGCAACCAGTTTTCGCTGCCGGTCACGCACGCGTTGCCGACGGTGGTCACCAACCGAAGCGCCGACCCGAACAATGTCTGGCCCAGCAGCGACTGGTTCAACACCTGGTGGCAGAATTCCGTGACCGCGCCGGACCAGTTGCGGCAGCGCGTCGCCTTCGCCTTGAGCGAGATCCTGGTCATCTCCGAAAGCGGGACGCTGCAGGACCACGCCGACGGGCTGGCGTCCTACTACGACACGCTGCTCGACAACTCGTTCGGCAGTTTCCGCGCGCTGCTCAAGGCCGTCACGCTTACGCCGACGATGGGCGTCTATCTGAACATGCAGGGCAACGACAAGGGCAACATCGTCACCGGCACGCACGCGAATGAAAATTATGCGCGCGAGATCAACCAGCTTTTTTCCATCGGCCTGAACCGCCAGTGGCCGGACGGCTCGCTGGTCTTGAATTCGGCGGGCAATCTCGTGCCGACTTACAATCAAAATGTCATCAACGGCTTCGCCGCCACGCTCACCGGCTGGAATTATTTCCAGACGAACCAGGGGAACGGACGCCTGCCCACCGGTTTCAGCCCGGGCGTGAATTACACGAACCCGATGGTGCTCGTCCCGTCGCATCACGACCTGAATTCAAAGCTGCTGCTCAACAACGTCACGCTGCCGCCCGCGCTGGGCAACGCGGTGGTTGCCAACACCACCACCAACGACGCCTACTGCTCGCAGGATCTGGAGGCGGCGCTGGACTCGATCTGCAACCATCCCAACGTCGGGCCGTTGATCTGCCGCCAGTTGATCCAGCGGCTCGTCACCAGCAATCCGAGCCGCGACTACCTTTACCGCGTCGTGCAGAAGTTCAACGACAACGGCAGCGGCGTGCGTGGCGACCTGGCGGCCGTCGTCAAGGCGATCCTTTTGGATTACGAAGCGCGCAGCACAAACCTGCTGGCGTTGCCGACGTTTGGCAAACAGCGCGAGCCGCTCCTGCGCGTGACCGCGACCGCGCGCGCGCTCGCACCGCCGCCCACCCTGGCCGGCACCTACGCCGAAACCGGCACGCAGACGAACACCATCACGACGCCCACCCCGCACCGGCTCAACAACGGCGACACGGTGATGTTGAACTTCGCCGATATGTCCGGCAACACCCCGCCGCCCAGCCAGACCTATTCCATCAATGTGATCAACTCGAATAATTTCAGCGTCATCGTCCCGAACCTTTTGCCTGGCACCTACGTCCAGACCAACGGCATCATCACCAACACCATCAGCGGCCACGGCCTCGCCAATGGCAACCTCATTTATCTTGGTTTCACTTCCGGCGGCGCGGTCAGCGGCCTGTTCACCGTGGTGAATGTCATCTCCACTTCAAAGTTCACGGTGTCCACCGGGGACAATACGGGGCGCGCTGGCAACTGCCTGCTGCCGAAAATCACCGCCGGCGGCTTTGTGCAAAGCGGCACCAGCGTCAATGTCAGTTGCGCCGGCCCGCACGGGCTGGCCGTCAATGAAACTTTTTATGTCCCGGCCAACGCCGTTTTCCTGGCGGCCGGTTTTTATCTGGTCAATTCCGTGCCCGACCCGTTGCATTTCACCTTCACGACCAGCGTGAGCACCAGCCAGACCCAGAGCGGCTTCGACCTCTATCCGCTCGGCACGCCGGCCTTGAACCGCTCCGGCACCGCGCTCGTGCAGTGGAGCACCTGGAACCTGGGCTACACCGACAGCAGCTCGACCTACAATCTTTCGCAGTCGCCGATGAGCGCGAACACCGTGTTCAATTTCTTTTTTCCGAACTATCAGTTTCCCGGCGCGCTCTCGTCCGCCGGCCTGACCACGCCGGAATTCCAGCTCACCTCGGACACGAGCGTGGCGCTGCAGATGAATTTCCTCGAGGCCGGCATCCTCAACAACACCGGCAACACCAACGGCCTGTCCAGTTTCAGCAGCAGCGGCAACGGCAACGGCGCCATCGCCCTGGACATCGGCCCGTGGATGACGACGAATTTCACCGCCTCCGCCAACGTCCCCGCGCTCGTGGACAATCTGAACTCGCTGCTGCTGGCCGGCCAGTTGTCCGACCGCGCGAAGACGAACATCATCAGCTACGTCACCAACACCGCGAACTTCGCCAACCCGACCAACCAGACCCAGATGCGCGACCGCGTCCGCGCCGTGGTGCATCTGCTCATCACGTCGCCGGACTTCACGATCCAAAAATAATTCCCATGAAAGAAAAAAACGTCTCCGACATCACGCGCCGCGATTTCATCCGCCGCGCCGCCTGCGCCGCCGTCGGCACCGCCGCCATGACCTCGGCCATCCGCGACCTGCGGTTCATGAACGCCGCCATCGCCGACCAGTCCGTCCCCACCGACTACAAGGCGCTCGTCTGCATTTTTCTCGCCGGCGGCAACGACTCCAACAACCTGATCATTCCGACGGTCACCTCGGAATACAACAATTACTCCGCCATCCGCGGGGCCAACCTCGCGCTGACGCAAAGCTCGCTGTTGAACCTCCAGATTCCCGGCACTGTTCCCGCGCCGAATTATTTCCTTGGCACCGGCGCCGGCCCCGGCACCGCCGGCAATTATACTGACGTTGGACACAGCTATGGGTTCCATCCGGCCTGCCCCGAACTCGCGCAGCTTTTCTATGAAGGCAAGCTCGCCGCGCTGTTCAACACCGGCACGCTCATTTATCCCATCACCAAGGCACAGTATTCGGACGTGACCAAACGGCCGCCGCAGCTTTTTTCCCACGCCGACCAGGTGACGCAATGGCAGACCTCCATTCCCGACCAGTTGCCGCTCACCGGCTGGGGCGGGCGCTGCGCGGACTTGCTGAACGCCGCCAACACCAACAACACCATTTCCCTCTCCGTCTCCCTCTCCGGCGCGAACACGTTTGAGATCGGCAACGC
Organism: Limisphaerales bacterium; assembly: GCA_043749955.1. Lineage (GTDB taxonomy): Bacteria > Verrucomicrobiota > Verrucomicrobiia > Limisphaerales > UBA11358 > UBA11358. The sequence continues at coordinate 5,952 of JAYVCM010000345.1, forward strand.
CGTCTCGCAATACGCCGTCTCCACCAGCGGCGCGATCGCGCTGCAGGGCGTCAGCGGCGCGCGCCTCGCCGCGCTCACCAACATTCTCGGCCTGCCCTACACGAACATGCAGGCGAACGCCTATGCCGGCGTCGCCGCGCATTCCATCAACACCGGCACGCTCCTCAACACCGCCATCACCAACACCGCCGCCACGAATTATTGGAGCAGCACCTTTCCCTCGACCATCGTGGTGCCCAATAGCGGCGGCAACGTGAACAATTCCAGCTTGAGCGCGCAGTTGAAGATGGTCGCGCGGCTCATCGAGGCCGGCAACCGCGCCGCCGGCAGCCCCGCGAACGGCTTCGGCATGAAGCGCCAGATTTTTTTCTGCCAGGTCGGCGGCTACGATCTGCACAGCGGCCAGACCAGCTACGACATCAACAACCCCAACAAGGTCATCATCGGCGCGCACGCCAACCTCATGGCCGAATTGAGCCAGTCCCTCCTCGCCTTCCAGCGCGCGATGGAGCAGCTCAACCTCGCCAACCAGGTCACCGCCTTCACCGCCAGCGATTTTGGCCGCACCTTTCCGACCAACGGCGTGGGCAGCGACCACGGCTGGGGCAGCCACCACCTCATCGCGGGCGGCGCGGTCCATGGCGGACAAACTTACGGAAAATTTCCCACGCTCACCGTCAACGGCCCCGACGACACCAGCACGGGCCGCTGGATTCCCACCACCGCCGTGGACCAGTATTTCGCCACGCTCGCGACGTGGTTCGGCGTGGACAGCGGAAATCTTTCCACCGTCTTCCCGAACATCGGACGTTTCGCCACGCCCAACCTCGGTTTCATCTGATGAAAAAGCCGGCCGTCCTGCTCGCCTGCGTCCTCGTCCTGCTCCTCGGGCTTATGGCGCTGCTGGTTTTCGGAACCCGGCAGCCCGCGCAAATCATTTCCGTTCCGCCGGCGGATTCTGCCGCGCCCGCAGTTGAAAATAATTCTTCCGCCCCAGGCCCGTCCGCCACCCCCGCCGGGAAAACCAGTCTCTCAACTCTCAACTCTCAACTCTCAACTGTTCCGCCTTCGCCCGCCTCGCGCGCGGGTGCGGTGACGCCCGCGACCAATGAAATCCCCACCCTGCCGCCGCTGACGGTTTTGGACAACGCCCGCATGGCCATGCACAATTACCATGAAGCGTTCGGCGAAAATCCCGTCGGCACCAATCCCGAAATCACCGCCGCGCTGCTCGGAACAAATCCGAAGCAGGTCAATTTCCTCACCGCCGAATCCGGCCTGCGCGTGAACGACCAGGGCGAAATGCTCGACGCGTGGGGCACGCCGTTTTTCTTCCATCAAGTTTCCGGCCGGGAAATGGAAATCCGCTCCGCCGGCGAGGACAAAAAAATGTGGACCTTCGATGATCTCGTGACGCGATGAAGCGCGCCTGGTAGGGCGGCGCTGCCGCGCCGCCCAAACTTCCCCCAGAACGAGCACCGCGATGTTCTGGCGCTCGCGTTTGACATCCTCAATGTGGCGCAGTTCATTTCCCGCAGATGGCGATTGAATGTTATGAACCCTGACGAACCGTCCGCAGAGAATCAGCCGCCGGTCGGCCTCGCCTCGCTGGCGTGCCTGGTGTGTCTGGCGATCATTTATCTGGCCGCCCGGCCTTTCGTAATGCTGATCGAGGTTTGGTGGGCTGAATGTTTGGTTTATTCGCTCGTGCCCATAACGGTGACGTTCATCATTCTTCATCGCAGTTGCTGGCATCGGGAACGGGCGGCAGTGGCTCGGACGCTTTCACTGTTTTTCTTTTCATGTTTCATCTTTGTGGTGGTCGTCTTTGTGATCGTAGCCACCGTCGTAATGGCCAGCATCTATACGGGCATCACCAGATTTCATTATTAGATGGGTTGACCCGGCATCCGCCAAGTCCGTCACTGAAGCCAACGCCCGCTGTCCGTTTCAGTTCCCGTCGTCAGGCGCGCGGCCAGGCCGAGAGTTCGGCGCCCAATTTTTCCACCGGCAGGCCCACGACGTTGCTGTAGGAGCCGGAAATTTCCGCCACAATTTTTTCGCCGTGTTCCTGGATGGCGTAGGCCCCCGCCTTGTCGAGCGGATTGATTTTCGCCAGATACGCGCGGATTTGTTTCTGGTCGAGCGGATGAAACGTCACGTCCGTGCCCACGGCAAAAATCTTTTCACGGTGGGCGCGCAGATGGATCAGGCTCACGCCGGTCACGACCTGATGCGTGCCGCCTTGCAGCCGTGCCAGCATCTGCTCCGCTTCGGCAAGATCGCGCGGCTTGCCAAAAATTTCGTAGCCCAGAAAAACCAGCGTGTCCGCGCCCAGCACGAGCGCATCCGGATTTTTCTTGGCCACGGCGCGGGCCTTGCGGTGCGCGTTGAGCTGGCAAAGTTCGTGCGGCGAAAACTGGTCTTCAAAAATCTCGTCGGCATCGCTCGGCAGAACCTTGAAATCCACCTGGAGCTGCTGCAGCAGTGCCGCGCGGCGGGGCGAAGCGGAGGCCAGGATGAACGGCGGCAGTTTCACACCGCCCAATCTAATCA
>JAYVCM010000346.1:0-21628 GCA_043749955.1 Limisphaerales bacterium
ACGGGCAGGCCCCACAGCGCGAGGAGATACGCGCCGACTTCGGCGTGGGTGGCGTTGAGATGCTGGCGCTCGACGTGATGGAGCGGCCGGCCGGTGGCCTTGGATTCGGCGAGGATGGCGATGTATTGCACCGGCAATTTTTCGGCGAGAATCAGTTTGCCGATGTCGTGCAAAATGCCGGCGGCGAAGGCCTGCTCGGCGCGGTGCGAATCATCCAGGTGTTCGTTGTAGATGCGGCGGCCGATGGCGGCGACGGCGGCGGAATGTTCCCAGACCTGTTCGATGTGGAAGCCGGGGCATTTCTTGCGGTCGAACGCGGTGAAGAGCGGCACGGCCATCGCGAGCGAATGGATGACGCTGATGCCGAGCATCTGCACGGCCTCGGCCACGGAAAACACCTTGCGGGTGAAACCGAAAAAGGCGGAGTTGGAAATCTGCAGCAGCTTGGCGGACAGCGCGGGATCTTTGGAGGCGATCTCGGCGATGCGGTCCGACGAGGTCAGCGGCGACTGCAGCGCGTCGGCGATCTCCAGATAGAGTTCGGGAATGCCCGGCAGGCTGGCCATGCCGCCGGTCAGCTCGCGCAATTTTTCGTGGCCGAGCTGCTGCTTGATGCCCGTGACTTTGCGCAGGCAGGATTTTAAATCGTCCAGGCTGCACGGCTTGGTGAGGAACTGGTGCGTCAGCCCGACGCAGCTCACCACCTCGCTCAAGTCCGCGTAGCCCGAAAGGATGATGCGCACGGTCTCCGGATTGTGGCGCAGGACGTGGTTCAGGAGCTGCGCGCCGTTGATGCCGGCCATGCGCATGTCGGTGACGACCACGTCAAAATGCTCCGACATCACGAGCGCGAGGCCCGCCTCGCCGCCCTCGGCGAACTGCATGTCCCATTCCCCCGCCATCGAGCGCATGCCCATCTTCAAAACGCGGACCATCGCCGGCTCGTCGTCCACAAACAGGATTTTGGTCTTGGGCGAACCTGGTTTTGGCGGGCAGCCCTCTGCGTCGCAGTTTGCGGCGTCACGGGGAACAAAACCGGCGGCACCGGCGGGCCGGTTGTCGCAGCAAAATTTTTCCGAAGGTGAGGACATTTCTACCTGTCCAGTCGGCGGACGGGGCGGAAGCTTTAGGAAAAAATTTCCACCACGCGGTGGCAGACGCGGGCGGGCGGGAGGGCGCGGAGACATTCCTCCGGCTTTTCAAAATGGCAGTCCGGCTTCATGCAGGGCGAGCAGGGGAGGTCAAGGCGCAGAACATTTTCGAGCTGGCCGTAGGGGCCGGTGCGGCGCGGCTCGGTCGGACCGAAGAGCGCGACGAGCGGCCGGCCGAGCGCGGCGGCGGCGTGCATCGGGCCGGTGTCATTGGTGATCATCACGTCGCAGAGCCGCACCCACTCGATCATTTCCGGCAGCGACGTCGCGCCGCACAAATTCAAGCAGCGTGAAGGCTCGGCGCGCGCAATGATTTCGCCGAGCGGGAATTCGTCCTTGCCGCCGAGGATGGCGAAGCGGGCATCGGGAAATTTTTTCGCGAGCAGGCGGACGAGCGTGGAAAAATGTTCCGCCGGCCAGCGCTTGTTTTCCCAGCGCGCGCCGGGCTGGAGGGCGATCCAGCGAGGATGGAGGATGGAGGATGGAGGATGGGAAGCAGATGCGCCGGGCCATTTTTGTTTTACTTCGGCGGCGACCTGCGGGCGTTCGGGGAGCCAGGAAAAATTCTTGTGGACGGGCACGCCGAGGGCGGGCAGCACGGCGAGATACCAGTCCACGGCGTGCGTGTGAAAAGTTTTGCGCGGCACGGCGACATCGTAGAGCGCGTTCGCGCCCTCGCGGGAGTCGTCGAGGCCGACGAGAAATTTTCCGCGCGCGAGCCACGCGAAGGCGCCGCTGCGGAGGAGGCATTGCAGGTCAATGACGAGGTCGAAGTTTTGCGCGCGCAGCCAGCGGATGCTCTGGAACATTTCCGGCCAGTGCTGCGGTTTCCCCCAGCGTCGGCGCTCGAAGCGGACGAGGCCGGCCAGATCGGGATCGCCTTCGAGGAGCGGCGCGAGCGCGGAATCAATCCACCAGAAAATTTCCGCGCCGGGGAAGTGCCGCTTCAACAAACGCAGGACGGGCAGGGCCTGGATGACATCGCCGAGCGAGCTGGGTTTGAGGATTAAAATTTTCAAACAGGTGATGCGTGATGCGTGATGCGTGATGCGTGATGCGTGACCAGAATTTCATCCGGGTGCTCCTGGCCGGTTCACGCATCACGCATCACGCAGCACGCGGCAATCATCGGCCGTAGGCGAGCCGCTCGGCGAGGCGTTCGGGCAGGCCGGCGGCGCGGATTTTGGCCTGGGCGGTTTCGATGTCGTATTCGAGGCGGCGCAGCTCGATGGTGCCGGCGTCCATGTCGTAGAGGACGTAGGCGCACTTGGGATTGTTGTCGCGCGGCTGGCCGACGGCGCCGACGTTGATGAAATATTTTTTGGACGGGTCCACCTTGAACTTGGAATAGGTGCCGCCGCGCACGACGCTGTCGCGCATGAAGGCGACGGGGACGTGGGTGTGGCCGAAGAAGCACATGTGCGTGTTCTGGTAGGGGAAGCTGGCGGCGGCGGCGAGCTTGTCAAAGACGTAGCCCCAGCGGTCGGGCGCGTCGAGCGTGGCGTGGACCATGGTGAAGTTCGCGGCCAGGCGGGAGTATTTCAAATCGCGCAGCCATTTTTTTTCCTCGTCGTCGAGCTGGTCGCGCGTCCAGTGGACGGCGTCGGCGGCGTGGGGGTTGAAGCCTTCGAGATGGTCGTTGCTGGAGCAGTATTCGTCGTGGTTGCCCTTGACGCAGGGGATGTTCATGTCGCGGATGACCTTGAGACATTCCTTGGGGTTGGCGTTGTAGCCGACGATGTCGCCGAGGCAGACGATGTGCGTGGCGTTCTGGGCGCGGATGTCTTCCAACACGACCTGGAGGGCCTCCCAGTTGCCGTGGATGTCTGCGATGATGGCGTATTTCATTTGCTAGCGGACGATTTCAAATCCCCGAAATTTATTTTCTGCGTCGGCCCAAATTACCTGCTCGTCGCGGATAAAGCCAGCAAGACCTGCATCGTGGAGGGCGGCGCGGAAAGCGTCCAGCTCGGCGCGCGCACCTTCGGCCATGAGTTCGACGCGGCCGTCGGGCAGGTTGCGGACGGCACCGGTGAGTTCAAATCCGGCGGCGACGGTCTTGGCGGTGTAGCGGAAGCCGACGCCCTGCACGCGGCCGGAAAAAAAAACGGTCATCCGGCGGCGGGAGGAGGTGGCGGTGGCGTGCGGCACGTCAGGATGTAGCCAAAGTGGCGGACGCGGCGCAATGTTTTTTGCGTCCGCAGCAAAATTTTTTTGCTTTATGTTTGACCCGTGCGAAGATTTGCCCTAATTGATTCGCGCTGCCATCACACTATTTGAAAAGCCGGTCGTGTGATGGCGCTCACGCAAACACGCATGTTGAACACCAAGTCATTTTTGACCGTTGATTTCGGGGCTGGAAGTCTCAAGCTCGCCGAATTCGAGATCAATGAGGCGGGCGGTTTGCAGTTGAACAATTTTTCCATCAAGCCGCTCGGCCCGGAAGGTTCGCAGGAGGCCACGCGCGAAAAAATCATCCTCGCCGCGCTGCAGGAAGTCATCGCCGAAAAAGGCCTCAAGTCCAAAAACGTGAATGTGTGCGCGCCGGGCTTCCATGTTTTTTCCAAGTTTGTCAAACTGCCGCCGGTGGACGCGGCGAAGGTCGGGCAGATCATCCAATACGAGGCGCAGCAGAACGTGCCGTTCCCGTTGAGCGAGGTCGTGTGGGATTATCAGATCCTCGGCTCGGCGGCGAGCGGCGAGCTAGAAGTGCTGCTCGTGGCCATCAAGTCGGAAATCGTCGAGGGGCTGTTTCGCGTGGCGGCGCAGGCGAAGCTGAACCTGCAGTTGTGCGACGCCTCGCCGGCGGCGCTCTGCAACGCGTTCCGTTTTAATTATGGCGAGCTGGAAGACTGCACCATGCTGCTCGACATCGGCGCGAAGACGAGCAACCTGCTGTTCTTCGAGAAGGGCAAGGTTTTTTCCCGCAGCATTAATCTGGGCGCGAACGCCATCACGCAGGATTTTGCGAACGAGGCCAAGCTAAAATTTGAAGACGCGGACAAGATTAAAATCGCCGAGGGTTTCGTGAGCCTGGGCGGCGCGTATGAGGAGCCGGACAACCTGCATCAGGCGGCGATCTCAAAAATCGCGCGGCAGTTCATGACCAAGCTGCACATCCAGGTCAACCAGACGATGCAGTTCTATCGCGGCCAGCAGGGCGGCACGGCGCCGGCCCGGCTGTTCCTTTCCGGCGGCGCGTCCATCATGCCTTACACGGCGCAGTTCTTCGCGGAAAAGCTGAACGTGCCGGTGGAGTATTTCAACCCGTTCCGCAACGTGCAGATCGCCCCGGCGGTGAACCTCGAGGAACTGTCGCGCGTGGCCCACGGGCTGGGCGAAGTGGTCGGCCTCGGTTTGCGCAACCTGGCGAACTGCCCGGTGGAAATGAATCTGATGCCGGAGAGCACGCTGCGCTGGCAGGCGCTCAACCAGAAGAAGCCGTATCTCGTGGCGACGGTGTTCAGCCTGGTGGCGGTGCTGTTCGCCATCGGCTTCCTGTTTGACAAGCTGGCGGTCAACAAGGAAAAAGAATCCGACCGGCTCACGCCCAAGGTCACCGAGCTGTCGGTCAAGGCGGACAAGTTCAAGCAGGCCTACGGCCGGCTGCAGAAATCCAAGGCCGAGGCCGAGCAGGTGACGGACTGGATGCAGGCGCGTTTTTATTGGGGTGATTTTTTGTCGGAAATGCGCCGCGCGCTGATCCGTTCCGAGGACGGCATCAAGAAAAAAATGTCGGCGCAAAAGCCGGGACTCGAGGTGGGCATCTGGGTTGAGCAGATGATCGCCGCGCCCAGCCTGGGCTCGGCCTCCACGGCAGTTTCCAGTGCGCCGGTGATGCCCGGAATGTCGGCTGAAAGGATGGAACGATATCAGGGAGGGCCGCGAGGGCCGGGACAGTATCCCAACCAGCCGGGCATGCCGGGCGAACCGGGCGCCCCCGCCGCCCCGGTTCCCGCACCGGCGCTGGATGCCAGCGGCCAGCCGGCGGTGGCCAACACCAACGCGCCGATCGTGGTGGTTTGCCGGGCGATCAATCTGAACAGCGTGGATCCCTCGGCGAGCAGCCAGATTGCCTTCGCGGTGGAGAGCGAGATCAAGAATTCACCGCTGGTTGATTCGACCGCCACGGCCATGGCCGGGAGCATCGTGCCGGATGATTCAAACGGCACCTTTACTTTTACGATTAACGTGACGCCGCGCAACGCGCCGAATTTTTGATATGGCCTGGATCAAGCGAAATTTATTTTTTGTGATCGGCGGCGGCGTCGCCCTGCTGCTGCTCGGCGGCGCGGGCTTTTACATTTACCAGGGCTGGTCGCGCAATTCGGCGGCGGACGCCAAGCTCATCGAGATTGTGGGCCAGCTCAAAACTTTTATGGACCAGAAGCCGTCGCCCGGCAATCAGAAGGTCAACAACACCGCCCTCGCCAAGGAGCAAGAACAGGAGCTGCAGGCCTGGATCAAGCAGACCAGCGCGTATTTCAAACCCGTCCCGGCCATCCCGGCGGGCGGCGCGGTGAGCAGCGCCACGTTTTCGGGCGCGTTGCAAAAGACGGTGGACCAGTTGCGGCGCGAGGCGGAGGCCGCCAGCGTCCTGCTGCCGCCGAAATTTGAATTTTCCTTCACGGCGGAAAAGGATCGCGTGACGTTTGCCGCCGGCAGCCTGGACGCGCTCGCCACGCAACTGGGGGAAGTGAAGGCGCTGTCGGAAATCCTGTTTGCCACGCGTCTCAACGCGATTGACAGCATCCAGCGCGTGCGCATGTCTGATGACGATTTGACCGGCCCGCAGTCCGATTACATTGACCAGCGCCCGGTGACCAATGACCTGGCGGTCATCACGCCTTATGTGGTGACCTTCCGCTGTTTCACCCCGGAACTGTCGCGGGTCATCGTCGGGCTGGCCACGTCGGCCAATCCCTTCATCATCAAATCGGTGAATGTCCAGCGGGCGGACGCGGCCTCGGCGCTGCCGGCGGCCGGCGGCTACGGCGAGATGCCGGGCGGCCTGCCGGGCCGCGTGCCGCTGCGCCCCCCCGGGGAATTTTACACGCCGCCGGTGGCGCCGGCCGCCCCGCCGGCCGTCGGGAAGGGCGGGTCGGCCATCGTTTTGAACGAGCAACTGCTCCGCGTGACGGTCGAGGTGGATTTGGTCAAACTCCAGCCCAAGACTTAAGATGGACTTCCTGAAAAAACATTACGAAAAAATCCTGCTCGGGCTGGTGCTTGCCGGCCTGGTCGGCGCGCTGGTTTTCCTGCCGTTCTACATCGCGGCGGACAAGCAGAAGATGGCTGACTTGACCGAGTCCATCATCAACAACCCGTCCGTGAAACCGTTGACAAACCTGGACCTGACCGCCAGCAGCGCCGTGGTGGCCCGCCAAAAAACCCCCTACGTTCTGGATTTTAATTCGACCAATAAACTGTTCAATCCCGGCAAGTGGCAGAAAGCACCGGATGGTTCCTCCTTGATCAAGGTAAATCCCCTGCGCGGGCCGGCCGCAGTGGTCGTCACGAACATCACGCCGCTGCATCTGGTGCTCACGCTGGACTCCGTGACCACCAACGAACTGGGTGCGCGCTACGTTGTCGGCGTGGAAAAGCAGGCGGAAAAAATTCTTTCCAAGCGCCGCAAGCAGCAGCGTTTCATTTCGTCCGGCGACAAGGCGAACGACACTTTCGGACTCGTGGAAGTCAAGGGCCCGGTGGAAAATCCCGAGTCGCTCGCGCTCAAGCTCGTGGACACCGGCGAACTGGTGACCATTTCCCGCGAGAAATCTTTTCGCCGGGTGGACGCCTACGCCGCCGACTTTCGTTACGATCCCGAAAAAAAGATTTTTCGCGGACGGCGGAATGGTGACAAGGTGTCCTTCGACGGCACGGATTACACCGTCGCGGACGTCAATCAGAACGAATTAATTCTGGAAGACCAGACCAACCAGAAAAAAACCTCATTGCCATTTGCACCGTGACTGATACAACATTTCAAACACAACCGCGTTGAATTCGGACGAACCTGATTTTGCCATGATAAAAGCCGCCCACCTTTCTCTCGGACTCGCCGCACTGCTGGTTTTCCCGGCCGCCGTGCCCGCGCAGGACAACCCCGCCGCGCTCGCCATCAATGAAGCCGTGCTGCGCCAGGCCAACGCCAAAGTGCTCCGCGAAAAACTCACCGACGCCCGGGCCACCGCCCAGCGCGGCGACATCGCCGGGGCCGCCAAACTGTATCAGGAATCCGTCACGCTCGCGGAGCAGGTCGGTCCCGGGATTCCGGCCGAGACCGCGCTGGCCGTGGCCGGGCTGACTTCCACTGCGATGGTGCTCGCGCGGGACGCCCAGAGCCGCGGCGATCTGCGCGAAGCCGACTTCCGGGTCAAGCAGGTGCTGACGGCCGACCCGAAAAACAACGCCGCCATCGCCTTCAAAACCCAAAACGACCAGATGCTTGCGCTCAGCAAAGGTCATACGCCTTCGCCGGCGGTGCTGGACATGATCCCGCAGGTGACCGCGCAAAAAAACCAGGCCGGCACCCTGGTGCAGGACGGCAAGCTGCTCTATGAAATGGGCAAGCTCGACGATTCGGAACGCAAATTGTCCGAAGCCCTGAAGCTCGACCCGGGAAACACCGGGGCCATCTTCTACTTGAACATCATCCAGCAGGCGCGGTATTCCATTGAAGCCTCCCAGCACACGGTGGACACCCAGACCCGCATGGCGCTCGTGGAAAAACAATGGGTGCTGCCGAAGTCCAGCGCGCAACTTCCGGTCCCGAATCCTTACGCCACGAACACCCTGACCTACACCGGCCCCGGACGCCAGGCCATCATCGCCAAACTGGATCGCATCCACCTTGACACGGTCACCTACGAAGGCCTGCCGTTGAATGAAGTGCTGCGCCAGCTTACCGAACAGTCCAAATTGCGCGACCCCGAACGCAAAGGCATCAACTTTTTGATCAACCCGAACGCCGACCAGTCCGGCCAGGCCATCGCGGCGGCGGCGGGTGGACCCGGCGGGTTCGGTGGTTTCCCCGGCGCTCCGGCTCCGGCTCCGGCGGCACCGATTGATCCGGCCACCGGATTGCCGTCGGCCCCGGCGGCGGGCGGCGGTGCGGGTGGTGCCGGCGAGACGGTGGACATCGGCACGCAAGTGTCCGTGAAACTTTCCCTGACCGATGTCCGGCTGGCGGATGTCCTCGACGCGATCGTCATGGTGGCCGAGCATCCTCCCGGCCACCAGCTCAAATACTCCGTCCTCGATTTCGGCATTGTTTTTTCCGACAAAGGCCCGGAGACCCCGCAGCTTTTCACCCGCCAGTTCAAGGTTGACCCGAACACGTTTTACTCCGGCCTTGAAAGCGTCGGTTCCTCGAGCTTCGGTGGCTCGTCGAGCAGCGGTGGTGGCAGCAGCAGCGGCGGCGGCGGCGGCGGCGGCGGCGGCGGCGGTGGCGGCGGCAACAGTCAAAACAGCGGGGCTGTCGTTGGGGTCGTCAATGCGTTTGCCGGTGCCGGTGGTTTTCGCAGTTCCGGTCAGGGCGGCGGCGGTGGTGGCGGCGGTGGTGGCCAGAGCGGTGCCGCCAATCCGATCAACGGCGGCACGGCTGGCGGCACGGCTGGCGGCGGCGGCGGGGCCGGTGTGAGCGGCGGCGGCGGTTTGAATTACATCACGCAAATCACCCTTTCGCAATCGGTCAGCGCGGCGGCCCGCTCGTTCTTCACCTCGCTGGGTGTCAATTTGGACCAGCCGGCGGGCAAGGCGGTTTTCTTCAATGACCGCCTGGGCATCCTCCTCGTCAAGGCGACGGAGTCGGACTTGGACACGATTGACAAGGCCATCCAGGTTTTGAACCAGGTCGCGCCGCAGGTTCACATCAAGGCGCGCTTCATCGAGGTGCAGCAGAACGACAGCAAGCAGTTTGGTTTTGACTGGTATCTCGGCCAGTTCGCGCTGGGTGACAACGTGGTGGGCACCGGCGGCAGTTCGCCGTCGCTCAATGTGCCGACTTCGCCGGCGAATCCGCTCGGCGCGTTTCCCGGCAACACGCTTTCCAGCATCGTCCCGTCGTCCATCACCGACCAGTTTGTGACCAGCGGTCTGCGGAACACGGGGCCGGCCATCGGCACCATCACCGGCATTTTGACCGACCCGAATTTCCGCGTCGTCCTGCACATGATCGAGCAGCGCGGCGGATTTGAAACGCTGGCCGAGCCGGAAGTCGTGACCACCAGCGGACGCCAGACACAAATGCGGGCCACCCAGATCGTCACCATCATCACCGGTTTCAACTTCCAGCAAGGAACGTCAGCCAGCGGCAATGGCAACCGCGGAACCGCTGGCGGCGGCGGCAACTAAACAATCCAAGCAACGAGGCTAAAAATGAAAATTTCATCAAACAAAAAAAACATCGGGCTGACCTGGTCTGTTTTGCTGGTGGCGGGCGCGCTTTCGGTGCCCGCCGTCCGCGCCCAAAACATCAACAACCAGCCCGGAACTTCCGCCATCACCCCCCAGACGTCGCCGGTGGAGACCGGGCCGATTCTCGACGTGGTGCCCTACGTCCTGTCCGATGGCTACACCATCAACCTGGCGCTGATCCCGTCGCTGACCGATTTCAACGGCTACGACGCCGCGCCGCAGATTCCCGGCGTCACCGGCAACCTGAACGTGGTGCAACTGCCGACCATCCTGCCGAACTTCACCGTCCGCCAGGTGGTCACCACCGTGAACGTGTGGGACAACCAGACGGTGGTCATCGGCGGATTGATTTCGTCCCAGGTGCAAAGCACGAAGGACAAGGTGCCGGTCATCGGCGATGTGCCGTTCCTGGGCCGCCTGTTTCAAAGCTCCAGCAAAATCATGCAAAAGAAAAACCTGATGATTTTTGTGACGGCCACGATTGTGGATCCGGCCGGCAACCGCGTGCACTCGGATGACGACCTGCCGTTCGCGCAGAACACCGTGCCCGTGCAGCCGGCGGGGGCGGGCCAGGCCACGGAGTCGGTGCAGAAAGTGCGGCTGTCCGGCCAGAGTCAGTGAACCGGCTGTTGATCATTGACGGCCATGCCTACGCCTACCGGGCGTTCCATGCCATCCGGGATTTGCGTTCGCCCTCCGGCCAGGCGACGAATGCGATTTTTGGTTTTGTCAAGATGCTGGAAAAAATGCGTCTGGCCCTGGGGCCGGCGCATTTAATTGTAGTGTGGGACGGCGGCTTGAGCGCCGAGCGGATGGCGGCGCTGCCGGAATACAAGGCGCAGCGCCCGGAGATGCCGGACGATCTGCGGCCGCAGTTCGATGAGATTGGCGAGTATCTGGCGGCGGCGGGGCTGGCGGAATTTTGCGGCGAAGGTGTCGAGGCGGATGATTACATCGGCTGCCTGGCGTGGCGCGCGGCGGCCGCCGGCTGGAACGTGGTGGTCGCCAGCGCCGACAAGGATTTTATGCAGCTGGTTTCGCCGCAGATCGGGCTGTTGAACCCGAACGACAAGACCGGGGCGATCTGGGGGCGCGAACAAGTTTGCGCCAAGGCTGGCGTGGAGCCGGGGCAGGTGGTGGACTGGCTGGGGTTGATGGGCGATGCCGTGGACAATATTCCCGGAGTGCCGGGTGTGGGGATCAAGACCGCCGCCGCCTTGCTGCAACAATTTGGATCGGTGGACGCGCTGTTCGCGCGGCTGGACGAGGTGAAATCGGACCGGCTGCGGGCGGCGCTGGCCGGCGCGGTGGCAACCGTGCGGCGGAATTTGGAACTGGTGCGGCTGCGCGAGGTGCCGTGCGAGTTTGTGCCGGAAAAACTGGCGGTGCGGCCGCCGGACCGCGACAAGTTGCGCGGCCTGTTCCGGCGGTGGGGATTCAAAGGCCTGCTGGCGGAACTAGACGCGCAGTCGCCGGCCCAGCAGGCAGAATTGATTTGAAAATGAATTTGCGAAGCATGAACAACCAGAAAGCAGACGCGGGAAACCGTGTGGCAGCGACGACGGCGGGAATTTTTTTACAATTCCGCCAAGGTGGTGTATTGTCCGGCTTGTCCAGCCACACCATCATGCCAACGTTCGTCCGCGCCCGTATTGTTGCAGCGTGCCTCGCCTTGGCGTGGCTGTTAATTTTTTCCTCCACTGCTTCCGCGCAGACTAATTTATACAACCCCAACGGCACGGAATACGCCGTCATCGGCGGGCTGCCCGGCGATCAGGTTCGTCCCGATGCGGCAGTCACCACCGCCGGCGGTTTCGTGGTCTGGCAGGACAACATCACGGACGGCGACAGTTCCGGCATCAGCGCCCGCCGTCTGGATGGCACCCTCTCCGGCACGCTCGGCACGTTCCGGGTCAACGCCACCGCCGCCGGCATTCAGGAAAATCCGCGTGTGGCCATGCTCAAAAATGGCGGCGCGGTGTTTGTGTGGGAAGGCGGCCGGCAGGGTTTTCAACACATCTATGCCCGGTTCCTCACGCCGACCAACACATTCCTGACCACCAACGATGTTTTGGTCAATACGTTTCCCGGAGGCTCGCAGCAGAATCCGGCCGTGGCGGTGCTCAACAACAGCAACGTGGTCTTGGTCTGGGCGAGCGTCAGGCAGGCGGCTTCCAACTCGATGCAGGATGTCTATGGCCAGATTTTCTCGCCGGCCGGGCAGCAGGTGGGCGGCGAATTTCTCGTCAACCAATACATCAGCTTCAACCAGCGCGAACCGGCGGTCGCCGCGTTGAGCACCGGCGGTTTTGTTGTGGCCTGGGTTTCCGAACAGGCGCGCGTGCCCTACACCCCGGCGGGTTCCAATTTCATCACGTCGTCCGCGATCGTGTCACCCACCGTGGACATCAACGCCCGCCTCTACAACAGCAGCGGCACGGCGACCACCGGCGATGTTCTGGTCAACCCGGACAACAACCCGTGCGGCACCCCCGCGTTGGCAGGAGCCAGCGACGGCAGTTTCATGGTCACCTGGGCCTCGCGCACGACGACCATCTCCATCAATGGCTGGGATGTTTTCGCCCGTTCCTTCAGCAGCAGCGCCGTGGGCGGCACGGCTTTCCGCGTCAACACCTATCAAGTCAGCGACCAATACTTCCCCCGCCTCAGCGGCCTCGGTCTGGATTATATGGTTACATGGACAAGCCTGGGCCAGGACGGATCGCGGGCGGGTGTTTATGGCCAGTGCCTCCGCAGCACCGGGCTGGTGGGCGGTGAATTTCGCGTCAACACTTCAACCATCAGCGATCAGATGCACCCGGTCGTGGCCGCGGACGGAGCCAGCCAGTTTCTGGTGGTGTGGACCAGCTTTACCGGCATCCCCTATAACTTCGACCTGATGGCCCAGCGCTACGTCAACAACGCGGGGGTTTTGGTGGCGATGGCCGCGCCGTTTGTGTGGGCGCCGTTTGTGGTGAGCAACAACGTGTATCAACCGCGGCTCGTCGTTTCCTGGGCGCCGCTGCTCGGCCTCTCGGTTTCCAATTACGAAGTTTATGTGGACGGCTCGTTGGTGACGACCAACCGGGTGACGACCAACCTGTGGACAATGACGGCGGCCAACGGTCTGACCACGAACAGCACCCATTCTTTCACGGTGGATTACGTTTTGACGGACGGCCGGCGGTCGCCCCTGTCTCCCTCCGCGAGCGGCTCGACCTGGCTTGGCCTCAACTGGGGCGGCATACCCTATGAATGGATGGCGGCGTTCTTTGGCGGATACTTCAACGGCAGTTATACCACCACCTTCTGGCCGCCCGCGACCACCGTTTTGGCAGCGAACACGACTTTGCTGACCGTTTTCCTGGAGGGCGGCAACCCGCTGGATTCGAGCACCTGGTTGAAACAGCAGTTGCTCAAGACGCCGCAGGGTTTGTTCTTGAGCTGGAACACCCAGCCGGGCGCCATGTATCAGGTTCAAGTGAAGACGACTTTAACCGCGTCCTCGTGGACCAACCTCGGCGCGCCGCGGTTCGCGGCGGGAACGACGGACTCGATTTATGTCGGGGGCAGTTCGGCGGGTTACTACCGGCTCCAGTTGTTGCGCTAAAAAATAATTTGTATGCGGAAATTGACTGAAAAAATTTTATTGACCGGCGTCCTGCTGATGCTGACGCTGCCCACGGTCTGGGGCTTTTCTCTGGGCGGGCCGATTGGAAATGCGGGTGATGCCTGGCAGGTGCCGGCCATCGGCTATGGTCTTGGCGGCGACATCATGGCGCCTAAAAACATCGGGGAAGAATACCGCCGCAATCTGCCGGTGATGTATTACGCCTACGATGCCAACTTTTTCGGTTTCTTCGGTCTGGCCGGCACCACCAATGTGGATGCCGCCTACAGCCTCATGAACGGCGTCATGTGCGGGCAGACCAACGCCATCCTGTTCTTCAACAGCCCGACCAACGGCGTCCTGGTCACCAATGATTACCGGGGTTACACCGGCGTTCCCTTCACCCTTTCACCAACGAACAACTTGGACAGCTACCCGCCGAACCTGCCGGATTTTGACGTGCAGGCCATCGGCTATAACAGCACGGCGGGAGCGGCGGGATTGGTTGATTTAAAATCAGTGGCCCTGAACGCGCTCGTCGAACAGATGGGCCTGGCGGATCCGGTCCGTTACGCCTGGACCTTGCACAACCGCCTCCAGCCGCAAGGAACGACCTGTCCGAATCAGACAACTTACCTCGTGGTGCAGCGCAACTTCGACTGGTTCAACACGCCGTTGAACCAGTTGCAATACTCGCCCTACGTTAATGACACGTTATACACCTATACCATCTTGGAATTTTGCTCCGGCACCCCAACGGCCGTCACCGTTCCCATCAATGAGAACCCGTATGCGAGCTTGGACACCCCGGTGTCCGTGTTCAGCGCTGACATTACGGGAACCTTTGGCATCGTCGCCGTGGGAACCAATGTTCAGTATCAATATCAAAGCGTGGGCGGTTTTTTTAACAACCTGACGCGCGATGACGTGGCCGGACTCCGCTATCTTCTAACTTCAAATAACATCAATTTCGAGGCCACGGCCATCAACGGCTCGCTGCTCTTGAACACCAACGTCCAGCCGCCGCAGCCGTTTGGCCCCACGCTGCCCTTCAGCCTGCTGTTTTCGTCCGCGCTCACCAACGACCCGAACGCGCTCCAGACCAATTTCCCCGGCATCACCTTCCTGTCCGTGACCACGAACATAGTCAATCTGGTGACCACGAACATCACGGCGTTTTTTACCAACCTGCCGCCGCCCTACACCAACACCCTGCCGTTTTCCAACAACGCCACGATTTATCCGACGAACGGGACGGTGCCGTTCACCAACTGGTCGCCGGTGCAATATGGGCCGATCGAGCTGCTGACCACGCTGCCGCTCGGGCCGTTCCTGCTGCAGGCGCAGACCAACAGCCCGGCGCAGTTGCAGGCGCTTTATCCCGGACTGCTGTTTGGCAGTGTCTTCACGAACTTCTTTTTCGTGCAGGTCGTGACGAACGTGCAAACCTTTTTCACCAACCTGGCCGGGCCGTTCACCAACCATGTGCCGCTCTCCAATGGCGTGGCCAATTTTCCGACGAATGGCATCGTGCCGTTCACCAACTGGTCGCCGGTGCAGTATGGCCCGGCGTTTCCGCTGACCACGCTGCCGCTGGGGCCGCTGCTGGCGCTGATTCCGTTCACGGATCCGGCAACCCTGCAGCTGCTTTATCCCGGGCTGCTGATAGACAATGTCGTCACCAACTATCTGGTGGTGCAGATCCTCACCAACTTCACGCCGTTCTTCACCAACCAGTCGGTGTCGCCGGTGTTCACCAACAGCGTCAAGCCCGGCCTGACCAACGGCTATTACTTCACCAACCAGCCGGGGCCGACCATCATCAACTACGACTTGAATTCGTTCGTAACCATCCGGACGCTGGATCTGGCCAACTTTATTGACCTGGCGGTGACGAATGACCCGGCGACCATGCAGGCGCTCTATCCCGGCCTGCAGATTTTGCAGGCGCACCAGATCCCGGGGATTGTCACGATCACCAACTATCTCAGTTACCTGACCAACTACACCGGCGCGCCCTTCAACGGCCCGCCCGTGGCGGTCACCGTGCCGATTGCGACCAACTATTTCTTCATCACCAACTGGAGTTATATCTTTGGCAACGTGGTGACGAACCATTCCTATACCAACCGCACCGTGGCCATTCAGAGCATCTGGACCACCAACCAGATTGGCGCGCCCTTCGGCAGCCCGTTCATCACCAACATCACCACCCAGGTTTACAGCACCAACAAGATTTCCGGCGATTTCTTCATCGTCCCCACCAACTGGTGCGGCTTCCAGATCATCGCCATCCTGCCGCCGAACAATCCGCCCCAGTCTTACGGCCTGACCAACACGGTCGTGTTCAATGGCTTCAACACCAATGGCTCCACGGGGACCAACATCCCGACGGCGAACACGTTTTCATTGACGCGAAAATACTACGACATCTATACCAACTACAGCTACGCCCTCCGGCCCGGCATCTGCGAGCCGGTGCTGGCGTTTGCCACGAACACCACGACCAACGTCGTCAACACCTACCAGTATGGATTTCTGAACGTGGTGACCAACCATTTCTACACCAACACGCTGTTCTGTGTGGCGACCACCAATGTCGCCGCGATCCCGCTGGGTTCGCCCGACCTGCTGGTCACCAACGGCACCTATGTGTGCTTTTACACCAACCTGCCGTCCGGCGATTTCTTCATCGTGCCGCCCACCTGGTGCGGCTTCCAGATCATCAGCCTGCTGACCAACCTGGTCGCCACCAACGTCGTGGTGTCCACCAACACGATTGTGGCGCCCAACGGATCGCGGTTCACCCAGATTGTGACCTCGTTCTACACGAACTACACCTATTCCATCCGTCCGGGCTTCTGCGAACCGGCGGTGAACTCGTCCGCCACCACCACGACGAACATCGTGACCGGCTACCAGTATAACTTTGCCAACGTGGTGACCAACCACATCTATTACAGCAACTATGTGACTTCGATCACGACCAACTTTGCCGCCTTCACCAACGCATTGCTGGGCACGCTCACGAACATCATCACGACCAACAACTATTTCACCAATGTCATTTCGGGCGACTTCTACATCGCGCCGACCAACTGGTGCGGCTTCCAGATCCTCGGCCTGCTGACCAACAACAACATCACCACGAACACGCTGACGGCGACCAACCTGCCGGGGGTGGTCACCCTGCCGGGTCAGCAGTTTGTCGTGACGTCCTACTCGGCCTACACGAATTACATTTATTCCGTGCGGCCCGGCGTCTGCGAACCGGGGCTGCAGTTTTTCACCAACTACACGACGAACATTGTCACGCAATACGCCTATGTCTTTGGCAACATCGTGACCAATCACTTCGCCACCAACTGCCCGGTGACCGTGGTGACCACGAACATTGCCATCCTGACCAACGGCCTGGTGGGACAACTGACCAACATCATCACGACGAATGTGTTCAACACGGACGTCTGCGGCGACTTTTTCATCGTGCCGCCGAACTTCTGTGTCTTCACCATCTTGAGTGTCCTGTCGTCCAATGCCGTTTTTACCACCAACACATTTACGGCGACCAATGCGCCCGGCACAACCAACCTGGGCCAGGTGTTTTCCGTGACGACCGTGACCAGCTTCTCCAGCAGCACCTTCCTGGTGCAGGCGTCCACCTGCGATCTGACCCCGCCGGTGCCGGCCCTCCGGCAGGGCGTCCAGCGCATCCAGTTCATCCGCGCCAATTTTGACTCGCTCATCGGCCAGTTCTTCAACCCGATCACCAACTTTTATTCGATGGTGAAGGTCACCAACAGCCAGTTGGTGAAGGAATTCTACCAGCGGGTCGTGACGCGCCCCGACTTCCTGATGAGCGCCGTGGATTTGCTGCCCGGACCGGCCGCAAATATTTCCGACGTGTTCTATCGCCGCAACATCAACTTTGACCAGAGCACCATCTTGGCCGGCCTGGCCGGGCCGGGGGTGATTTTCCCGCCCACGACCATCACTTTTAACAAGTCGGGCCGGGCCAACATCAATGTTTCACCCAGCTTCCTCCCGCAGACCAATGCCGCCGCCTTGTGGAACTGGGCCTCCTTTGACGGCACCACGAACGATCCGGTGATCTATCCCAACGGCACCAGCATCGCCAACCTGGAAAACCAGATCTTCATCCATGTCTCGCCGGCCACGGTTCCCGACGGCACGCATGGCGTGGCCTACCCGCCGGTCGTCTTCACAGTGTCCGGCGGCCAGGGTTCGTTTGTCTGGGCGGCCCCCAACCTTTCCGCCCTGGTGCCGGGCCTGACTTTCAACCCGGCAACCGCCACGTTATCCGGCACCCCGACGACGGCGGGCACGTTTAACTTCAACTTGCAGGTGACCGATGCGGTCAACCGCACCGTCAGCTTGAATTACTCGATTATCATCCACTGAATATGAATCCGACAAAACGACCGACCCTCCTGGTCAACGGCCGCTTTCCATGGCGATGGCTGCTGCTGGCGGTCCTGCTCGTCCGCCTGCCGGCCTTCGCGGTGGACGACACCTATTATAACTCCGGCTATTTTTTTTCCGGCTCCGGCGCGCCCGTGATCAATGCGACCAATTTTGTCAACGAGTTCGGCGCCACCTTTGACATTGAATACACGAACAACCCTGGCGGCGGCTGGCTGGCGGGGCTGTATCAGAACTGGTATTACACGCGGAATTTCACCAACTACGGCGAGATGGATTGCAACCGGGGATTCCGGTTTGACCGGCAGGTCGGGTCGCTGCACACGCCGGCCACTGCTTTTTTCAATGAGGGCGTCATCAACTGCGGGCTCACCAACAACTTTTTTGCGAATCCGAGCGTTCCGACCGGCGCCTATGTCAACGCCACCAACATCGTGATTTCCGGCACGATTGCCGCCGGCCAGAACAGCCTCATTCAACTGGGTGGACGTTATCTGGACTTGACGCGCGGCACGCTCCGCATGGTGAACCCCGATGGTTTTGGCATCAGCGCCGCGCCGAGTGTCACCATTGACCCCTCGTTCAGTTGGTTTCCTTTCGGCCAGCTCACCCGGACCAATGCCTCGTCGCCCTTTCCGCCCGGTTTGATCCTGACGAATTCACTCGCCTATATTGACACCCAGGGCGCCGGGACGTCCAACGTGGTGGTGCGGATGGTTTTCATCCAGAATCAAAACACCAATGTGGGTTATAACATCTATATTGACCGGCCAGGCGGCATACTCGGCAACGGATCCGCGCATATTGAATGGTTTGGCACCTACTTTGACACGGTGAACCAACTGGTTGCCTCCAACTATCTTTACCTGACTGATTTTTACGCGGGCGTCGCCTCGACGAATATCTTCATCATCCCGGCCTCGGGCATCCCTAATAACTACACATTTTTTACCACCAACGCGCCGGTCGGCCTGACCAACCCGCTGGCCAGCGGTTTTCCGCCCGGGTTCGGCTTTCCGGCGAGCACCGTCACCGAACTGCTTACGAATTCCTACTTCAGCGGCCAGTTGACCAGTTCAGCGGTGCCGACCAATTCGGCGGCCAATGGCGCCCTGACCAATCTGGCGGGCCGCGTGGAGCTTACGGCGACCAACGATTTGACCCTGTCGCTGACCATCATCTCCGGGATGAACTATCTGCTGCTCAAGAGCACCAACCAGTTTCATAACGATGGCCAGTCCTCCATCCTGTCGCCTTACACCGACATGTATCTTGGCGCCACCAATGGAAACATGGTGATTTCCAACCTGCTGGTGTCGTCCTTCCAGAGCTGGTCGGGAACCATCCAGGCGGACACCACGGTTTGGAATTACACGGATGCCAACACTGGCGTGACGACTAACTTCCGCGTCCTGGTGGTGAACGCCAATTTCTTTCCCACCAACGGGCCGTATGTTCAGGACTGCGTGCTGAACGCCTCCAACAATCTTATCATCAGCGATTCCCTGCCGGTTTACCGCACGCTGTCCTTGAACTGCACCAACCTGGTGATTTCCACCAACACGTTTGCCGCCGGGGGGGCCTATTCACCCAACGGCGGGCTGTTCCTTGGCTCCCCCAACATGTTCTGGGCGGCCTGCACGCCCCGCCTCCGCAACCTGACCAACGAAGGCTTGATCTTCACGACCCAGCTGGCGATCTACGGCAGCAACGCCACCCCTTACTTGAACTTTGTCAACCGGGGCTACATCACCAACGCCAACGGCTCGTTCATCACCGCCAACAATTTTGAGAACAGCGGCGTTTTCAGGGCCGGCGGCGGCACCTTCTCCGTGCGGTCGTTCACGACCACGATGACCAATGGCCTGATCACCGCCAACGGCGCCTTCACCAACATCAGCACCAGCTTTGTCGCCAGCAACACGGTCATCCTGGTCGGCAAGGGGCTGACCTTGATGGTCACCAACCTGCTCACCGACGGCTCGACCTCGAACAACTTCTGGTCGCTCGGCACCGCGAATCTCGGGTCGGGCATCTCGCCCGGCCTCTCGCTGTTCCCCAAGCCGGCGGCGGGCGATCTGCTCGGCACCACCATCACCAACATCTGCGTCAACGGCACCGAGGTCGTTGACACCTGGGCCGGCTTGGACCGGGGCTATTCGAACACTGGATTTTCCAACAACGCCGCCCTCGGCCAGCTCATTTGCGACGCCCGCGGGCTGCCGCCGCATACCGTGTTTTATTTCGGCGGCACCGGGGTCAGCAACGGCAGCAACGCCATGTATGTGGACAACCTGGTCCTGGCCGGCAGCGCGACCAATCTGGACGGCGACAACAACGTCAAATCTTTCCTGTTCAGCAACAACATCGTCATCTATTACGCCCAGGCGACGATCAACGGGGTTTCCCAGGCCGAGAAGTTAAACCACAAAAATGGCGACCATCTCCGCTGGGTGCCGACTTATGCCGGCATCTTCAGCTCGAAGACCATCACCAATGCCGACGGCACCATCAGCATCGTCAACGCCGCGCTCGCGGCGAGCGATCGGATTGACTCCGACGGCGATGGCCTGGGCAATGGATTCGACCCGACGCCGTTTTTTCTAGCCAGCGATATCAACCTGAACGCCACCGTTACCAATTTGCCGCCCAAAAAAGTCAGGGTGCAATGGATGACCGTGCCCAACGGCACCAACTATATTTTTTACAAGACCAACCTGCTTTCGCCCGGCTGGCTGCCGTTCACTAATTTCAGCCATTTTTATTGGGGGGCCAACGTGGCCGTCTCCAATTCCGCCCACACCAACTGTTTTGCCTCGCCGCAGCCGTATCCGTCGCCCGCGACGAACGTCTGGGTGTATGATGTGATCACGAACACGCCGCATTTTTACCGGGTGGCGGTGGAGCCGTGGTTGACGTTTAGTCCTTGATCCAAAAGTTGAAAGCATTTGAAATAGAGCCTGCGCGGTAATTCCACGACGGCATCAATGGAGAAATTTGTGAAAAATTACAACTGTTTGGCCTCGCCGCCGCCCTATCCGTCGCCCGCGACAAACGTCGGGGTGTTTGCTGCCGTCACAAACACGCCGCACTTCTATCGGGTGATCGTGCAGGCGTGGTTGACGTATCCGTTTTGACAAAGCAGAAAGTGTGCTATGATGTAAGCCCTCGTGGACATTCCGCAGGGCGTAAATGGAGAAATTTTGTGAAAATGATTCAAGAAAAAACTGCTGATTTTAGGATTCCTCGGCCTCCCGCTCGGAGCGGGATCATGGGCTGGTGGCAGCTTGGCGCGCTGGCGCTGGCGGTCGTCGCGGCGGATGTCGGCCGGGCGCAGACCAACTTCGCCAATGCCCTGCTGATCACCGGCGATTACGGTTCCGTCAGCGCTGACACTTCGACCTCCATTCCCGATCCGGGCGCCCCCACAATCGCGAACATTCCGCCCAGCACCCCGCTCTGGTTTCAATGGGCCCCCACCAACAGCGGCGAAGTGACCTTTGAAACCTTTGGCAGCTACGATTCCATCATTGGATTTTTTCCGATTGACACGGTGCTGGGCGTTTTCACCGGCACCAATGTTGCCAGCCTGGATGTCTTGGTGGCCAATGACGACCTGTATCCGGTTTCGCAGTTCAACTATGCCGGCCAGAACGTTTACCATTTTGGAGATACCAACAGTTATTTGAGCAGTTCCAATGCGCCGCTGACGCCGCCCGGTTTTATTTACTCCACCATCAGCCAGCCTTTTTTGGGGCCCAGCACGGTGCGCTTCAATGCCGTGGCCGGGCGGACCTATTACATTGCGGTGGACAGCAAAACTCCTTTCCCCGGCTCAATCCAGTTGAACTGGTCCCTGCACCCGCCCGGCGTGTTTAGGTTTGCCACGGAAAACTCCGACCTGACCGGCCTGACTTACCCCGACGGCACGCCGTATCTGCTCTATCAATATGCCGCCACGGAAAGCACGATTCCCCGGGCCTATGGCAACGGCCTGGGCAAT
>JAYVCM010000347.1:0-3888 GCA_043749955.1 Limisphaerales bacterium
GAACTGCTCCTGCCGGAAACCGACCTGCTCAAGGTGGAGATGACGCTCAAGGAAAAACCGGCGCTGGTCATTGACGGCCTCTTCGGCATCGGCCTCAACCGTCCGCTCGCCGAGTCGTGGCTGAACCTCATCACCGCCGTCAACACCGCGAAAATCCCCGTCCTTGCCGTGGACGTTCCCTCCGGCCTCAACGCGGACACGGGCGAACATTTTGGCGCGGCCATCGAAGCCGCCGTCACGCTGACCATCGGCGCGCCGAAAATTGGAATGCTGGCGTCGTCGGCGTTGCCATTTGTCGGACGGCTCGAAGTGGCGGACGACGTGGGCCTGATTCCCTGTCCGCACACGGCGGAATTGAACTGGACGCTGCCGGAGGATTTTGAAAATTTTCCGCCGCTGCGGCCGGTGGCCGCGCACAAAGGTTCGTTTGGCCACGTGGCGGTTGTCGCGGGCAGCCTGGGCTTTCACGGTGCGGCGGTGCTCGCCGTGCGCGGGGCGCAGCGCGCGCAGCCGGGGCTGGTCACGTTGTCCACGCAGGAAAATGTTTATCATGTCATCGCGTCGCAGTTGCAGTCGGCGATGGTGAACGTGTGGGAGGGGGAGCCGAAGTTTCTAAATGTGACCGGCTCGGTGCTCGTCGGGCCGGGGCTGGCGTCGCGCGACGTTTCGGAAAAACTCCGCCTCGCCGTCCGTCATTGGTGGCGCGACCTCGACTGCCCGTTCGTGGTGGACGCGAGCGCGATTGATTTTCTTTCCGCCGAACCGTTCGCGAAAAAATATGTCCGCGTGCTGACGCCGCATCCGGGCGAGGCCGGGCGGCTGCTGAATTTGACGCCGCAAAAATTGCAGGCCGGGCGCGTGAAGGCGCTGCGCGATCTCTCCAAAAAATTCGGCGGCTGCTGGGTGGTGCTCAAGGGCCATCAGACTTTGATCGGCCGCGCCGAGGGGGAAATTTTCATCAACTCCTCCGGCAACCCGCATCTCGCGCAGGGCGGCAGCGGCGACCTGCTGGCGGGCTTCATCGCGGGGCTGCTGGCGCAGCCGGCGTTGCAGGGGGACGTGGCGAAGACGCTGCGTTACGCCGTCTGGCAGCATGGCGCGGCGGCGGACAAGCTCCAGTCGTCACGCGCAAACTGGACGGTGGAAGACCTCGCGGATGAACTCGGTAATGCACGGTGAAGATTTTTTGCCGGGCGAATTCCGTCGGAGATTTATTTACGCGCGCAGCGAGGTCATCGCCAGCAAGTGGCCGAGGGGCAGATCAGGATTTTGGGACGCCGCGTCCAGGAAGCGCACGAGCCAGCTGATCCAGGCCTGCACCCGGGCCGGGTGATAAACGTAGGCGTTGAACGACACGAGACAGCAGTGTTCCTCGTGGTGCTGGTTGAAGTTCAACTGGAAACCCCAGGGCATGCCAGATGTGTGCCGGTCCAGCCACTCGATTTCGAGGCCGCCAAAGCGCACCGGGGCGGTATGGTCAGACACGCTGAAGATGATGGGAGTTTCGGGCAGGTGCACACCCCGCTGCTGCAATTCCACGCACAATTGTTCGTAGGAAATTTCGGAACGCGCCTGCGTTTCGCCCAGCAGCTTCCGGGTCACGGCCAGCCATTCGCGAAAGGTCCGGGTCTGGTCGCACTGCAATCGCAGCGTGACCGGGTTGACGAAATCGCCAAACATGTCCTGCGTCGCCACGCAATTGCGGTAGTTCAGAAAGGTGCTGAGAATGATGTCGGGCTGATGGTTTTTGGCCGCCAGCAGGGCGATGAACGCCGCGAGGCGAAGCTCGAAATACGTCGCACTCTCCGCGCGCCCCAGCCGGGCCAGCCGGTCGGAAACGGCGGGAGCCAGTCCCCATGTGAGCACGCCATCGTCCGGCCTGGCCCGGCGCGAGCGCCAGAACCGGGTGAAGGGCAGTTTGGTGGGACGCAGCCGGCCGGTGAAACGGCGGCTCCACCAGTCCACGTCTTCCCGCCAGGCCGGGTCGGCGACATTCAACGGGCGGCGTTGGCGCGCCGCGTAATCCGCATATTGCAGCGGCTTGAACTCCGGCAGCGGCGGCGTTTCCCCGCGGAGTCCCGCCTCATAGGCCAGCCCCAGTTCGCGAAAATAAATTTTCCAGGACCACGCGTCGGAGAGGATGTGATGATTGACGCGCAACAGCCGGTGGTCGTTCTCCCCGATCCGCACCAGCGTGAAGCGCATCAGCGGCGGCTGTTGGAGATCGAACCGCCGGCGCCCTTCCTCCCAGAACAACCGCGCGGTCCGGGCCTCCGCCTCCGGGTCGCCCGCGAAGTCCAGCACCGCCAAGGACACGTCTCCGGGCGGATGGATGATCTGCACCAGCCGGCCGGCGACGTCCTCAAAAGTCGTGCGGAGAATTTCATGTCGCCGGATGAGAAAGCTCATGCTCGCGCGCAGGACGCTGACATTGAGCGGCCCGCGAATGTGATGGCTGGAGGCCATCGTGTAGCCCAGCGACCCGGCCACCGATTGTGATTGTTTCCAGACGCGCTCCTGGGAAAAAGACAACGGCAAAGGTGCCGTCCGCGACACGCGCACCAGGCCGGGCGTGTTCCGGGTGCGGTCCGCGCGGCGCAGATCGTCAACGGCCCGCGCGAGTTCCGCCAGCGTGGAGTGTTCGGCGAAAACGCGCAGCTCCAGTTCCACCCCGAGCGCGGCATGAACCTGCGCCGCCACCACGGACGCATTCAGCGAATCGCCGCCCAGGTCAAAGAAATCGTCGTGCCGGCCGATGGTGCCGCGGTCAAAAACTTTTTTCCAGATGTCGGCCAGCAAAATTTCCGTATTGGTCGCAGGCACTTCCACGGGCGGCGGTGTTGGAACCGGCGACGGAATTTGTCCGAGCTGTCCGCGATCAAGCTTGCCGTGTGGTGTGAGCGGAAGCTCGTCAAGGAACACGAAGCTGGCGGGCACCATGTAGCTGGGGATGATCTGGAGCAGGCTGCGCCGCAAAATTTCCGCCGTGCAATCCGCGGCAGCGGCTGGAACCACATACGCGACGAGCCGGGTGTCACCATTGGGCAATGTCTGCGCGCAGACGGCGGCACTGGCCACTTCCGGCTGCCGTTCCAATGCGGATTCGATTTCAGACACTTCGACCCGGTAGCCATGAATCTTCACGCGTGCGTCTTTGCGGTCCAAGAACCGGAGCGCGCCATCAGCCGTGCGGCGGCCAAGATCACCGCTGCGAAATATCCGCAATCCGTCCGCGCCGTTGGCTTCAGAAAAACATCTGGCGGTCAGCGGTTCATTTCGCCAGTAACCCGGCGAAAGATAACGGCTGCGCACGACCATCTCGCCGGTTTCACCCTCGCCAACTTCCCGGCCATTCTCATCCAGCAGCAGAATCTCCATTCCCTCCACCGGCCACCCGACCGGCAGCCGGCCTTCGGCAAAACTTTCATTTTGCGTCAGCCGGTGCTGGGTGATGTTGCCGGTTTCGGTCGAAGAAAGGGAATTCAGCAAAACACAATCATCGGCAAAATGACGCTGATACGATTTGAAATCATCAGCCGTGGCCGGCTCCGACCCCAACCGCACCAGCCGCACCGTGGGAAAAGTTTTTTTGTCATCCAGCGATTGCGTGAAGTGGCGGAACAGCGACGCCGTCGAAACGAAAACCGTGATGTCCTGCGCAACCACCCAGTCCGCGAGGCCGGCAACGCTTTTCTCCATCAGCGGAAACGGACACAGCGCCGCGCCATTGAGCAGCGCACACCACGTCGTGGACAGGCCCTGGCCTCCGCTCGGCGACGCCAGCAAGGTGAGGCGATCTTCTTTTTGCAGCCGCATTCCGCGCGTCAGCCGGGAGACGTTGTGGATGATGTTGCGGTGCGTCTGCATCACGCCCTTCGGACGGCCGGT
>JAYVCM010000348.1:0-3233 GCA_043749955.1 Limisphaerales bacterium
ATCGGCAGCATCCGCAGCACGCCGTCAATCTGCAACTGCACGCTGCTCTGCATCGTCAGCGGGCCGCACAAAAAAATTCCCGTCGGGATTTTCACCACGCCGCCGGCCAGCCCGTTCGTGCTGCCCGCAGCGGTCGCGGCATTGATGGCGTTTTGGATCGCCGTCGTGTTCGTTGCCACGCCATCGCCGACGGCGTTGTAAGGCGCGCTGGTGATGACGATGATGTTATTGGTGTTGATGTTGTTCGTCCACGGGGTGATGGCGGAGGCTTTGGGAGCGAGCGAGAGAAGCGCGATTACCAACGGGAGAAAAAAAGCCGTGCATTTTGAAAAGGCCCGCGAACTGGCAGAACGCCAACTCCCTCTCCTCCATGCAATGGAGGAGAGGGCCGGGGAGAGGAGGCGCTTTGAAAACAAATCAAATCTCCAACGCTGCGAAATCAAATTATCCTCCCCATGAACCGGCCCTGCAAACGGTGTGCAACCTTTTGCTGCAGGTGAAGCAAAAGGTTGCAGGGTCTGGTTCAGGGGTTCAAGGCGTGAAAATGGTTTCAGGGAAATCTCTTCCCGGCCCTCTCCCACTCCTTCGTCGCGGGAGAGGGAGGAAAAATCTATGGCCTCGTCGGGATGATACATGGCGCAAGATAACTCACTTTGCCGGTTCCAGCACACAGTCCACCAGTTTCACATCCGCCTCGATCACCACGTCCAGCTTTTTGATCTGCTTGAAGCTCGAATTGTAGATCCGCACGTCGGTGATGCTCGACGCCGGAAAGCCGCGCACGTTCAGCACGCGCGGTGTCTGCGCGACCTTGATGTTTTCCATCACGACATTTTTGGCGACGGGCTTCTGCTCGCCCTTCGCGCCCTCCTCGTAGAGAAAATCAATCTGCAACACCGAGTCCTTCACCAGGCCGACGTTGATGTTGCGCATGAAAATATTTTGCAGCACGCCGCCGCGCATGGCGTTGGATTTCAGCCGCAGCGCACACGTCAGTTCCGGGCTGTCCATCTGGCAGTTCTCCACGAACACATTGCTGCAACTGCCGGAAATCTCGCTGCCGATGGTCGTGCCGCCGTGGCCGTCGCGCATCGTGCAGTCGCGGATGATGATGTTCTGCGACGGCACACCCACGCGGCGGCCGTCGGCATTGCGGCCGGACTTGATGGCGATGCAATCGTCACCCGTGTCGAACAAACATTTTTCGATCAGCACGTCGCAGCAGCTCTCGGGATCACAGCCGTCGTTGTTCGCGCCGTGCGAATTGATGTCCACGCCGCGCACTATGACGTTCGTGCAGAGCAGCGGATGCAGTTCCCACATCGGCGAGCGGCGGACCTTCACGCCCTCGATCAAAACATTCCGGCACAGGTTGAACTCGACAAAGGGCGGGCGCAGAAAATCGCCCTCGCCGAAAACGCGCTGACTCACCGGCACGCCGTCGTTGTTCATTTTATCCAGCCGCGCCCGCGCCGCCTTTTGCGTTCCCGCGCCGGTGGTTTTCCCGCCTTTCCATGCCAGCCAGTTTGATTCTTCGGCCTGCCCATCGAGCGTCCCCTCGCCCGTCACCGCGACATTCTTCTGCCCGTAGGCATAGATCAGCGGCGAATAGTTGTAGCACTCCATGCCCTCAAACCGCGTGGCCACGACGGGCAGATATTTTTTGGGATCGGTGCTGAATTTCAAAACGGAATTCGTCGCGGCCAGATGCAAATTCACATTGCTCAACAAATGGATCGGTCCGGTCAAAAAATCTCCCGCCGGAATCACCACGCGCCCGCCGCCCGCTTTGACGCACGCGGCGATCGCCCTGGCAATCGCCTCGGTGCAATCCGTCTTGCCATCCGCCACCGCGCCGAACTTGGTGATGACGAAATCGCGCGCGGGAAATTTTGGGGCGACGATGCGCGATAAAATTTCCGGCATCTGTTTCCATTCGGGCGCCTCGGCGCGGCTGGACGAGGTGAAGATCAACGTGGCGAGGATGAGCAGCGGGATTTTTTTCATGGTAGTTTTTTACGCTAAAAATTTGATTCGTCAATTTATCAATGAGTTAAGCCGGTTGGTATTCGCCGTCAGAACGAGGTGAGCTTGCCGGTGCCCGCCCAGTTGGTGACGATGTTGGCCGTCGAGCCGACGGGGTGCATGACGTTGGTGTAGCTGTAAGGCGGCGTCGCGCCCACGAACGGCGCGTTGAACAGGAAATTCGTCTGCCCGAACTGCCGGAACTGCACGTTCACGCCCGGCAGGTTGGAGATGACGCAGCTCACGACCTTGACGATGCCGGTCGGGCCGCCGTTTTCCTCGCGCGTGGGCAGCGAGCCGGACGCGGGATGCCAGAAGAACGAATTTTCGACGAGCGTCGCGGCGTCGGCGGTGGACTGGATGCCGTTGCCGCCGAGATTTTCGCAATAGAGGTTGAAGACATGGGCGTTGCCGAAACGCATCCGCGGCATCCGCTCCTCCACGTCCACGTAATAATTATGGTGGAAGGTCACGTTCAAGTGGCCGGTGTCCTCGGCGGCGTTGCTGTCGGTGTGGCCGACGAGGCTGCACTTCTTCTGCGTGCGGAAAATATTCCACGACGCGGTGACGTAATCCGAGGCGTGCACGATGTCCAGCATCCCGTCATAGGCCTGCTCAAAATCGCAGTGGTCCACCCACACATGATGGCTGCCGCCTTCGAGGCCGATGTAATCCCAGCCGTAGGTGTCGTAGTTGCCCGACGGATCATAGACCCACAAGTCGCGGAACTTGAGGTTGCGGATGATGATGTTCTGCTTGCCGTTCGACGCCTTGCCGATGCGGAGCGTGCCGCGCGAGATGATGGCGCCGTTCGTGGAAAAAATTGTTTTGTTCGAGTTCACGAGAATTTCCCCCGTGAGATAGCCGGCGGGAAAACCAAAGTGATGATTGGCGAGGTTGCTCAAGGTGATGTCGTTCTGGATCTGCACGCGCAGAGTGGTGTTCGTCTGCAGATACTTGACGAGGTCGGTGAGGTTGGAGACGAGCACGAGCGCGCCGCCCGCGCCGCCGGTCGTGCCGCCCACCTGCAACGTGGCGTTCGACGAGAAGCCGTCCAGCGCGGCGAAGCCGACCAGGCTGAAGTCCGGCGTGGCGGAAGCGGGATTGACCGTGAGCGTGGCGAACGCGCTCGTGACCGCGCCGTAATTGTTCGTGATGATGACCGAGTAAGTGCCGGCGTTGGTGGTCTGCACGTTGACGCGCGTGTA
>JAYVCM010000349.1:0-10650 GCA_043749955.1 Limisphaerales bacterium
ACGCAAATCATCCGCCTGCTGCTGACCATGATTCCCGACCAGCGCGATGTTTATCTGAAAGAGGATGCAACCCCATATCATTGCGCATCTGAATTTGAAAATATGCAGTTGCCGGACTTGCTGAACGACGCCCCGCTCCCCGAATTCACGCATCACGCATCACGCATCACGCCACCCGACGACCGCCATGCGCCTTAACAAACGCACCCCCATCCTCGCCGAGCTGCGCGAAAGTTTCACGATGGCCATCGGCGCAATCGCGGCGCACAAGCTGCGCTCGGCGCTGACGCTGCTCGGCGTGCTC
This sequence comes from Limisphaerales bacterium, assembly GCA_043749955.1. Lineage (GTDB taxonomy): Bacteria > Verrucomicrobiota > Verrucomicrobiia > Limisphaerales > UBA11358 > UBA11358. The sequence goes on from JAYVCM010000349.1 coordinate 305, forward strand.
GTCGGCGTGTTCTCCATCATCGTCGTGATGACGGCCATGCGCGTGATGCAGGCCAACATCGAGCGGCAGTTGAGTTCGCTGGGCAGTTCAACCTTCATGATCCGCAAATGGCCGAACACCTACTTCGGCTATTCCGGCGACCTGGAAAAATTCTGGCGGCGCAAAAATCTCACGCAGGCGCAGGGCCGATTGTTGCAGGATAAAACTTCGCTGCCGCTGAACATCGGCGTGGAAACCAGGTTCTGGGCCGGCGAAATCTCCACCCGCTACAAGACCAGCGCGCCCACGGTGCAGCTTTACGGCGAGACGCCCGGCAGTTTTCCCGCGCACAACTGGGACCTCGCCGAGGGCCGGCTGCTGCTCGACCCGGACGTGGACGGCGCCCGCAACGTCTGCGTGCTGGGCAACGGCCTGGCGACGAATATTTTTCCGAACAGCCCGGCGGTCGGTGAAGCGGTGAAGATTGACGGCGTCAATTATTCCGTCGTCGGCGTGCTGGAGGGCAAAGGCGGCTCGCTCGGCGGCGACCAGGATAATTTCGCCGTCGTGCCGCTGACCACCGGCATGAACCGCTACGGCCGCTGGTGGCGCAGCCTGAACCTCCTCGTGCAGGCGCGCGACCGCGCGAGCTACGACGACACGGTCGAAGAAGTGCGCGGCGCGCTGCGCACCATCCGCAAAGTTCCGCCCGGCAAGGAGGACGATTTTGAAATTTCCTCGAACGATTCGTTGATCGAGCAGTTCAAAACTTTCACGCAGTCGGTGCGCATCGGCGTGGCGGTGGTGAGTTCCATCGCGCTGCTCGCGGCGGGCATCGGCATCATGAACATCATGCTCGTCTCGGTCACGGAACGGACGCGTGAGATCGGCATCCGCCGCGCGATCGGCGCGAAGAAACGGAACATCATGGTGCAATTCATCATGGAGGCCGTGGTGCTGTGCGAAGTCGGCGGCGCGTTCGGCGTGGTGCTCGGCATCCTCGGCGGCAACGTGCTCGCGCTCGTTCTAAAACTGCCCCCGGCCATCCCCATGGACTGGGTCGTCATGGGCCTCGCCATCTGCTCGCTGGTGGGAATTATTTTCGGAACCTACCCGGCGTGGAAAGCCGCGAACCTCGACCCGATTGAATCGCTGCGCTACGAATAATTTTTTGTAGCAACCGACGTAAGCAGGCTCAAACTGGCTTAACCCGAACTCCGAAGGCCAAACCATTTAACCATGGAGGGCATGAAGGGCATGAAGAAAAAAACTACATGGGCTTCATTAACTCCATGGTTGACCTTTCGTCCCGCCTTGCGGGATTTCGTCATTCGTCATTCGGATTTCGTCATTTAGTTTTCAGGCCAAACCCCGCACTTGCCCGGCGGCCGTTTCCGGTTCAACATTCTGCGCGTGCAGCAACCATCCAAACTCGAAACCCTCGACGACCTGCTGGCGCAGGCCGAACACTACGCCGAATTTTGCATGCGCAATTCGGGCCGGATGCCGCCCACGCTGTTTCTCATCGGCGCGGACGGGCCGCTGATGTTCATGCCGGAATCCGTCGCGGACAACAGCGCCAAGGACGCCTTCGCCACGAGCGCCCGGCTCATGTGCATCGCGCACGCGGCCACCGCCGTCGTCATGGCGCTCGAAGCCTGGGTCAAGTTCGCCAAGCCGGGTGAAAAATTCGACCCGACCGAGCCGCCGTCCGAGGCGTTTGACCGGCAGGAAGTCGTGGTCCTCATGGGCGAAGCGCGCAGCGGGCAAAAACAAAAAATGCTGTCCATCATCCGCAGCGGCAACGGGAAATTTTTTGGCTTCGGCGAGGCCGACACGGCCAGCCTGGAAAAAGCCGAGGGCCGGTTCGCCCAGATCCTGCCCACCAATGCGCCCACCACCGAACATAGCGCGATCGCGCAGGCCATGTTAAAAGCCAGCGGCGTCAACCTCGCCAAGGCCGGCACCACCGTCCGCCTGCCCCGCTCCCGCCGCTGATTTTTAATTTTTCTCCTGCGCGCTTTTAATTTGTCCGTGCAGATTTCGCGCGAACTGCGCATCATCCGCGAATCGTTGACGACCCGAAGGCACACGTTCAATGAAAGCCGAAGACTTGCAGCCCAACAAAATTCTGCGCGGACCGATTTTCCCAGAACCGGTTCAAATCATCGGCTGCATCCCGAGAGGCGACGGCCGCTCGCACACCGGCGACATCGCTTTGACCTCCAATGAAGACAACACCGCCCGCCGCTTGCGCAAAGATTACTGGCTCTATGTTGACTTCCGCTGCGCCTCGCCGAATCCATCACGGAATATTCTCCACGGCCACTCGACACTGGACTGGCAGCCCATCGCAAAAGTTGAGCACTATCGGTTGCGCCCGGACTCGGTGAAGCATCCGGTCGAATTGAAAGAAGACGCGACATCGTATCGCACAGGAGGTGCCCAATGACACGCTCTGACAACATTTGCCGCCTTGACCGTGGCAACGGGCTTGCTATGTTGAATCGCAGCACGGGAACAAAAGATTTTATCTACTCCCCGCTCGACACGCCGGCAACGGCCTCGGGCGGGGTTATTTTTTATCTCAATTATGCTAACTGAACCCACCCTCAAACGGGCCGTCGTTTTCGTGGATGGCCAGAACCTTTTCTACGCGGCGCGGAACGCCTTCGGTCACACCTTCCCCAACTACGATGTCGCCGCGCTGGCGGCCGCCGTCTGTCAGAAACAAAACTGGAATCTCACCCAGGTCCGCTTCTACACCGGCATCCCCGACGCGACGGATGATGCCAAATGGAACCACTTCTGGACGGCCAAGCTCGCGCAAATGGGACGACACGGAATCCATGTCTTCTCCCGCGCCCTCCGCTATCGCAATCAAACCGTGAAGCTCCCGGACGGGCAGACTCACACGTTCCTCGTCGGCCAGGAAAAGGGCGTGGACGTCCGGCTCGCTCTGGACATCGTCAGCCTCGCCTATCAGAAAGCCTACGACGTGGCCCTGGTGTTCAGCCAGGATCAAGACCTGTCCGAAGTCGCTGATGAAATCCGGCAGGTTGCCCGGCAGCAAACCCGTTGGATCAGGATTGCCTGTGCCTTTCCCTCCAGCCCGGCCAGTCCCAATCGGCGCGGCATCAACGGCACCGACTGGATCAATATTGACCGCGCCACCTACGATGCCTGTCTCGACTCTCGCGACTATCGGCCAAAACCGAAAACGTGACGCCGCCAAAATCGTAAATCAGCAATCTTAAATCGTAAATCTCGTGACCCACCCCAAACGCCTTATCGCCGTTGACCTGCCCAGCAAGCGCATCTCCGCGCACGCGCGGCGGGAGAAGTCCATCCGGCACGGGCATGTTTCCACGCGGCACATCTGGTGGGCGCGGCGGCGGCGGCTGACCAAACAATTGGCAGGCTTGTAATACGGGCTGGAATCTGCGTAGCTGTGGTTCAACAATTAACCAGGAGATCATTATGGCCAAAGGCAACCGCAGTCAGAAAAAAGAAATCAAGAAGAAGAAAAAAGAGCAGCCCAAGCCGGCGCCCGCCACCTCCCGGCGCGGCTTCTGACGGAACGCCGTGAAATTCCGATTCCCTCTCCCCCTCGGGGGAGAGGGCTAGGGTGAGGGGGTTGCGCCCGGGACAACGCGCGTTTCAACCCCTTCCCCGCCGCCTTACCGCAACAATTTTGCGTGCTGCTTCAACCAGCGCTCGGCCGGCAGATAATCCGGACACAGCCGCGCCACCTCCTGCCAGAATTTTTCCGAGTGGTTCATCTGCCGCCGGTGCGCCAGCTCGTGCAGGATGATGTAGTCGCGCACAAAAACCGGCGTCTGAATCAGCCGCCAGTTCAGCGAGATGGTTCCGCGCCGTGAACACGAGCCCCAGCGCGATTTCTGGTTCCGCACCGAAACGCGCGATACGCTGATGCCATGCACGGTCGCCAGTTCCAGGACGCGGGGTGGCAATTCTTTGGCCGCTTCCCGGTGCAGATATTTTTGAATCGCCGGCCGCAAGTCCCCGGCCACATCGGAAACTTTTAACCGTGCCGTGCCAAAACGGATCAAGCCTTCGACATCTGCTTCAATGCGGACCGGCTCGCCGCGAAATAAAATCTCCGTCCCCAAATTCCACGCGGTGGACGCTTTCGGCAAGGTGGCCAGACGTTGAAACTGCTCTTCCAGCCAGCCGACATTCCGGGCCGCAAAATCCCGGGCGGCGGAAATCGTCCCGCGCCGTGGAATGGTGACGCGCACCGTGCCATCCGGACGCAGCCGGAGCAGATAGCGCCGCGCGCGCGGATGATGCACCAGCAGCAGCGGCACCGCCCGCGCACCGACCTGCAACGCATCGGTCGCCGGCTCCGTCGGTTTGTTAAATTTGAACAGTCGTTCGAACATCACCAGGCCGGATTGTCTATTCCACGGTTTGCCGCATCAAGTCTCCGCATTTTTTGGCGCTGTGCCGCTGGCGGATTTTTGCAGCAGGAACCGTTTCCGATTTTCAATGTTCCGCTGCCGGCCGGAACAGTTTCCTTCAACTCATTGTCAGCTTATGCGACCAAATCGCGCCACGGCGTGAAATTCAGCAGTTCCACCTCGTTCATGTGATGATGCAGCGCGACCTGCGTGATGCTCGCGTATTCGATGTCGAAGTGGTTCGTCTTCGGCAGCGGGAGCTTCAGCAAAATGGCGAGCATCATGCGGATGACGCCGCCGTGGCAGAACACCGCCACATTTTGTCCGCGATGGTTGGCGATGATTTCGCGCAGGCAAGGCTCGACGCGCCGGCGAAAAACTTTTCCGCTCTCGCCGCCGGGGATGCCATGGTTGTGGATTTGGTGCAGCCATTCGTGCGATCGAAAACTGAACTGATCCTCGACTTCCTCAAAACCGAGGCCGGTCCACTTGCCGAAATCAATTTCGTAGAGATCAGGCATGATGGTCTGTTTCATGCGGCGCTGTTTCAGAGTCGGCGCGAGCGTCTGCTGGACGCGTTTCATCGGGCTGGCGTAGATCGCGTCAATCGTCTTGGCGCGCAGGTAATCGGCGAGATTTTTCGCCTGGCGTCTGCCGTTCGGCGAAAGATTCATGTCAATCGTGCCGCCGAATTTTTTCTGGTAGCGCAGCTCAACTTCGCCGTGGCGAATGAGCAGCAGGCGGGTGGCGGTGGGATGCGGCGTTTTGCGCCGGGAAATGATGATGGCCATGTGAAATCAGCCTTGGGCGATGGCGGTTTGCTGGGCGGCGAGCAGGTCGCGGATGCCGGCTTTGCCGAGCGCGAGCAGGTCGGCCAGTTGCGCGTCCGTGAACGTCGCCTCCTCGCCCGAACCTTGCAGCTCGATGAATTCACCGGCGGAATTCATCACGAGGTTCATGTCCACCGTGGCGGCGACATCCTCGGTGTAGCAAAGATCCACCAGCGCCGTTCCGTCCACGATGCCGACGCTCGTGGCGGCGACGGATTTCAAGATGGGATTCTCCGCCAGTTTTTTTTCGGTAATCAATTTGTTCACCGCCAGCGAAAGCGCGACGAACGCGCCCGTGATCGCCGCCGTGCGTGTGCCGCCGTCCGCCTGCAACACATCGCAGTCAATGCACACCGTGCGCGAGCCGATCTTTTCCAGGTCAATTGCCGCGCGCATCGCGCGGCCGATGAGCCGCTGGATTTCCGACGAACGTCCGTCGAGTTTTCCCTTGCTGATGTCGCGTGGTTTGCGTTCCAAAGTGGAATAGGGAAGCATCGAGTATTCCGCCGTGAGCCAGCCGCCCGTGACTTTTTGTTCCTTCATCCAGCGCGGAACATTTTCCTCGATGGTGACGCCGCAGATGACGCGCGTCTGGCCCCATTCGATGAGCGTGGAGCCGGCGGCATACGGCGCGATGTGGTTTTGAAAACGCACCGGGCGGATCTGGTTGGCGGAGCGACCGTCCGCGCGGATGAATTCAGCCATAATTTATTGGTGAGATGTTAAACGGCGAGGTGGTGAAGGAAAAGAAAAACCACCGCGAAGCGACACGAAATAAATCCGTGTCCCTTCGCGGTCAGGAAATTTTCTGAACGTCCACCGCTGCAAACAAACCTTCCATGCTGGTCAACGGCGCGGGCGCTTTCGGCCGCAGGATGGTGCGGATGTATTCCACCGCGTCGGGGATGTTGCGGATGGATTTGGGCAGGATGGCCCCGGCGGCGTTCGCGTGGCCGCCGCCCTGAAGTTTTTCCGCCACCTTCAACGCCTCGCCGTTGCGACTGCGAAAGCTGGCGATGACCAGATTGTTCGCCCGCTTGAACAGCGTGACCAGCACCGGAAATTTCACCGCGCGCTGCTCCAGCAGTTGATGCACGATCAGATTCGTGTTGCCGATGACCGTGTCCACGTAGCCGACCGTCGGCGAAAGTTCCGTCACCTGGCCTTTGCTCCACTCAAAGCCGAGCGGATCTTCCACGCGTCGCTTGACCGCCATGACTTCGAGCAGCGGATGATGCAGCAGTTTTTCAATCTCGTTGCCGACGAGCGCGTGCAGGCTCCAGAACTGGTAAACCTTCACGAGGTTCGCGTAATCGCAGGCCAGCGCGAAGTCCGGGTCGTCCTCCAGAAACAGATCCGCGACGTTGTTCAGATGCACAATCCGGTCCAGTTCGGGCGAACCGAGACCGTGCTGCTGGCATAGTTCGTAGCAGAGCAGCCCGGCGGATTTCGTCAGGTCGTGGATGAGCGTGGCGTTCTTGGGCTGCGCCTCGGTCGCGTGATGGTCAATGATCGTCCATTGCGGTTTGTCGAGCCGCGCCTCGAAGGTGAAGTCCGTGACCCACGCGGACTTCTCCCGCAGGTCGCGCTGCTTCCAGTAATTGTAGTGGTAGGCTTCGAGCGGAATCTCCGCGCCGAAAAGTTTTTTGGCGAGCCGTTGCAACAATGCGCCAGCCACGAAGCCGTCCAAGTCGCTTTCGTGTGTAAAAATTATTTCCGGTCTGGAAAGTTCCGTCATGGCGTCAGGATAATTAACGCTGCGCCGTGTGGCGAGCGGGGAATTTCTGAATGCGTCTGTGGTAATTGCAAAGAAAAAGAAAACTCCAGCCGATGGTGACAGCGTTGACCGACTTCTTCATTGCTGGTCAACTTGAGGACTTCAAGCCGCTTCAAAGATAATTTTCAGTCCCAGCGCCGAAAGCACGGAATTGAGACTCGTCAAACGCGGATTGCCGTCACGCGAAACAAGGCGATACAAACTTTCCCGGTTCAGCTTGCTCAACTCCGCCGCGCGGGCGATGCCACCTTGGGCTTCGACCACGTCGCGCAGTCCGACCAGGAAAACTTCCGGGCCTTCCTCGTAGCAGGCAGTGAGGTATTCCGCCGCCTGTTCTGGGTCGTCCAGCTTCGCCTTCAGGATTTTTTTATAACTCACGGTTTTCATCATTCGTTCGCTTTGAATTCCTGCCAAAACTGTTTCGCCAGCCGGAATGCGGTCAAACTACCGAAACGCCTTCGCCGATGGTGGCGGCGTTGATTTCGACCAGCTCCTCGTTGTTGGTCAACTTGCGGAGCGGCGTGGGGATGCGGACTTTTTTTGACATAAATTTAATTTCAATTTTTTGATGTGGATGTTTTGTTTCTGCGATTTTCTGCTAGTTTCCTGCGCGTTCTCTTCTCCTGACTACGCGTTCTATCCGCCTGACTAACTACTGGCTCACCACATCTTGGACACATCTTTTTGTATGTGACATTGCTGTTAACACCCTGATTGTTATTGCCTCCATAAACGTGAGTAGCTGAAACAACCTGTGGATAGACGTATTCTTTGCACCGGATGCAATAAGGTCTATGGAAATCTTCTGTGCTCATAAGTTTTCCGTCAAATAGTGCAGGCGTGGTTACGCATTCACTTTTTCTTCATGCGCCAGCAGCGCCTCGAACTCGCACAGGCTTGGCCTGATTTCGCGCGGTTTGCCGCAATGACCTTGCACGGCGTCAAAAATTTTCACGGCCTCGCCTCCATCGGCAGCAGGTTCAGCACGAAATCATAAACCGCCTGCGCTTGTTTCACCGCCTCGTCAAATTCCTCCCGCGAAGGTTCAAGAAACGCCGTCTCGTTGGGATAACGGTAGGCAAAGGCATAAGGTGTCAGCGATTCAGCGGCAATTTTCAATTGGGCAAAGGAAGGTTCCAGCGCCACCGCCTGTTCAATAATTTTTTCGAGGTCGTGAACCTTTTCAAAAGCGGTTTCGCGAAAGACTAGAAACCCCTTTAACGCCTTCTCCGCCGCTTGCTGGCAGTGATAGATCCCCGCATCAAGATGCCCGTCCGGCAGGCCACCGATCTGGATGGCCGTGTGCAAGTCGCTGTGCGCCTTGAGCAGCCAGATGCGGGCAAGTTCAGTTGGCGGCGTTGGCATAAAGTTTTTTCCCCTGCTCAAAAATCCGGTGCGAGAGCGCGGCCTTCAAATGACGGTAACGGTCAAACTCGGCGCGTGTCTGGACGAGGACATCTTTGGCAAAACCCATCCCGCCAAGACAGTGGTGCGCCCGCTGCATCCGGCGAATGGGACGTTCATCGCTGCTTGGAACAATGACCATCAAATCCACATCGCTGTCGTCCGTCGGCGTGCCCCACGCGTGCGAGCCGAACAAATAAATTTCCTCCGGCTGAAACTCGGCTTTGAGCCGTTCAACGACTTTTTCCAAGAGTCCTTGTGGAATGGTCTTCACGGTTTTGACGCTAACACAGGCGAAGTGCGATGTGAAGCGGGTTCACGCATTCACCTTTTCTTCATGCGCCAGCAGCGCCTCGAACTCACGCAGGCTCGGCTTGATTTCGCGCGGTTTGCCGCAGTGGCCTTGCACGGCGTCGAGCGTCTTCAATCCGTTGCCGGTGACGCAGATGACGGCGCTTGAATCGCGCGGGATTTTTCCGCACGCAATGAGTTTCTTCGCCACGCCCACCGTCACGCCGCCGGCGGTCTCGGCAAAAATGCCTTCCGTCTCGGCGAGCAGCTTGATCGCGTCGCGGATTTCGTCGTCGGTCACGTCGTCGGCGGCGGCGTTGGTTTCGCGCATCACTTTCAGCGCGTAGAAACCGTCGGCGGGCGTGCCGATGGCGAGCGATTTCGCAATCGTGTCGGGCTTCACCGGCTTGAAGAAATCGAGTCCGGCCTTTTGCGCGACGGAAATCGGCGAACAGCCCGTGGCCTGCGCGCCGTGGATGTGCGATTCGGAATTCGCGACGAGGCCGAGCTTCACAAATTCCTGGTAGCCCTTGTGGATCTTCGTCAGCAACGAGCCGGACGCCATCGGCACGATCGTGTGCTGCGGCAGCCGCCAGCCGAGTTGCTCGGCGATCTCATACGCCATGCTCTTGGAGCCTTCGGCGTAATACGGCCTCATGTTCACGTTCACAAACGCCCAGCCGAACTTGCCGGCGATCTCGGCGCAAAGGCGGTTCACCTCGTCGTAATGGCCTTTGATGGTGACGACGTTCGCGCCGTAAATGAGCGAGTTCAAGATTTTTCCCTGCTCCAGATCGGACGGAATGAAAACGTAGGACTTTAATCCCGCGCTCGCAGCTTGCGCGGCGACGGAATTCGCCAAATTACCAGTGGACGCACACGCGACGGTTTCAAAACCAAGTTCCTTCGCACGGCTCAAGGCGACGCTGACGACGCGGTCTTTGAACGAGAGCGTCGGATAATTCACAGCGTCGTTCTTGACCCAGAGTTCGCGGATGCCAAGAGCTTTCGCGAGCCGGTTGGCTTTGACGAGCGGCGTGAAGCCGACGAGCGGGCCGACGGTCGGTTCGCCCGCGATGGGCAGCAGCTCGCGATAACGCCACATCGTCTTCGGACGCGACGCAATGGTTTCGCGCGTGAGCGATTTTTTGATGCGGTCGTAGTCGTAGGCGACTTCGAGCGGGCCGAAGTCGAATTCGCAAACGTGTGTTGCTTCGAGCGGATACTCGCGTCCACATTCGCGGCACTTGAGCGCCTTCATGAAACCGTGATGCTTTTCACTCATAAAATATTTTCTGGTAGGGCGGCGTTGCTGCGCCGCCCAAACTTTTCTGCAAAGGCCGAGCGGCAGCTCGGCCCTACCATGTTTGATTTGGGCAACAAAAAAGCCCCGACTCATGACGAGAAGGGGCGACAAAACGGTTGTGCTCTTCTCATTTTTCCCAGGCTGATGATGCCTGAGCTGGAATTGGCACCTGACATTGAAAACCAGTTCAATCGGTTGCCGTGGTGTCATCGGGCCAGTCCCTCGACCACTCGTTATGAGTCCGTCAAATCAACGGATGCGGATACAATGATATAAACGATGGAAACTGTCAAAACTTTTTTCGGCTGCGAAAGCTTGGGCGCGAACCCTTGCAA
>JAYVCM010000350.1:0-2964 GCA_043749955.1 Limisphaerales bacterium
TGCACCAGCGGCGTCGCCTCGGTGCCGTAGTCGAAATGCAGCCCGCCGCTCGGCGTGAGCGGACAATAAAACGCCGTCGCGCCGATGGTCGTGGCGTGGTGGCCGGCCTGATCAATCACCGTCAGCCCCGCGATGCGCGTGTCCGGCGTGATGCCCTCGCGCAGCAGACTGTAGGCGAACACCAGCAGCGTGGTGGCGAAGGAAATCGCGGGGATCGTCCACAGCATCCACGTCCGGCGGTTGCGGCGGTTGAGATAGATCATGTTGACCGGGCCGATGATGATGATGAACGCCAGCATGATGACCACGATGCCGCGCGTGGGGATCTTCAAATTTTCCACGACGGGCATCGCGGCGTTGGCCGCGCCGCTTTCAGCGGGCAAAGCCTGCCAGTAACGCGCCGTGTCGCGCACCGCCTCGCGCACCGTCTGCATGGATTTCACATTGAGCGTCGCGGGATTTTCCGCACCGAAAGCGAAGCAGCGTCCGAAGCCAACTTCGTATTCGAAGCCGCCCGCCAGATTTTTTTTCTGCACCGGATGCCACGCCGCCGGCAGATCCGTTTTGCCGGACAACACCACGTTGCCGCCCGCCGCCAAATAATCGCCGAGCGCCGCCAGCACCGCCGGCGACAGCGAGCCTAGGTCCGCCGCGTTGAGGACGACGGCGTCGAACGGCGAGTAGGCCAGCCAGTTTTCGCTCCACTCCGTGACCGGCGACTCGGCGCGCAGGCTCTCGACGGAATCCGCCGCCGCACCCGCGCCATAAGCCGGAGCCGACGCGCTGTTGTCGCTGCTCGCGTGGGCGTCGGAAGCCCACTGGCTGCCGGTCGGGCTGGAAATTTGAACGGCGTCAACGGCGATGCGCCACGCTTGTTCCTTGCCAAAATTCAACCGCACGGTTTTCACGCGCTCACTGGTGGCCGGAACTGAAAATTCCGTGATCCAACTGGAACCGGTGGAGCTGGTCCGGCCCGACGACATCGGAACCTTTGCGACATTGGTTCCGGAAACCCCGTCCAGCACAATGAATCCGGTTGTCGTGGGCGACTGGGTCAGGTGGACGACAATTTTATCCACCGTCTGCGGCGTGGCGTAATCGAGCTCCAGCCAGTTGGTCACCCCGCCTCGCCGCGCGTCCGGCATCCAGCTCGTCGGCTGATAACCACCCCGGTAACTGCTGGTGCTGGTGTCCGGCGCGCCGACCGCCTTGGACGCCGTGAACGCGCCGCTGTTCGCGTGAAATAATTTTTCCACCTCGTCGTAGTTCAGGCTGCGGCTGATGAACACCGTTGCCTGGCCGCCGCGCCCGGAATAATTGTTGCAATGATTGTTCGCGTTCGGCGCGCGGACTTCGCCCTCGTGATGGCCGTCCACCTCCACGCGGATGCTGCCGTCGCCCTGCGCCGGCAGCGGCGGCTGCAGCAGCGACACGATTTCGCGCGCGCCCGGCTGCAGTTTCACCGAGCGCGCCAGATGGCCGATGCTGTTGCCGTTGTTGTAGGCATTGTGCGGAAATGTGAGCGTGATGACGTGCGCCTTGCCGTGCGAACGGTTTTCCAGCGTCACCCGCATCTCGCCGTAGCCGTGAAACGTGTTGCCGGTGAACATCGCCGCCGCCGAAACCGAAATGTCGCCAAACTCCTCGGCGGCGCGGGCGGAGAAAGACAGGAGCAGGAAAAGCAGAAAGAAGAAACATTCAACATTCAACATTGAACTCCCAACACCGAACGGAACCGCCGCGCGTCCAGTCCCAACATTGGGCGTTGGATGTTGAATGTTGAATGTTGAATGTTTCAAGCAGCCCTTGGTGGTTTCCATTTTTACCTTTTACGCCGTGGCGAGTTCCACATCCTTCGGCAGATTCAGCCCCGTCTCATCAAGCTGGCCGAGCAGTTCCGCGACGAGCTTCGACGGCGTCATGCGGTCGAAGCGCGCCTGATAATTCAAAATCAAACGGTGGTTCAACACCGGCTGCGCAACGATTTTCACGTCCTCAAATCCGACGCTCGGCCGGCCGGCGACGAGCGCATTGCCGCGCGCCGCCTCGGCGATGGCGATGGCCGCGCGCGGCGACGCGCCGTAGCTGACGTAGCGGTTCACCGGCTCGGTCGCCTCCACATTGCCGGGATGCGTGGCCGAAACCAGCCGCGCGATGTAGCGCGACACCGGGCGCGGCAGATAAATCCGGCCCATCGTCTGAAATAAAATTTCCAGCTCCGCGCGCTCCATCTGCCACGTCGGCGCGGGCAGCTCGCCGCGACGCCGCTCGGAAATGATCTGATCCAAAACGTCCGCGTCCACGTTGTCGAACATCACGCGGAATAGAAAACGGTCCAGTTGCGCCTCGGGCAACGGATAGGTGCCTTCGAGTTCAATCGGATTCTGGCTCGCCAAAACAAAAAACGGCTGCGGCAGTGCGCGCGTGGTGCCCAGCAGCGTCACGCAATTTTCCTGCATCGTCTCCAACATCGCGGATTGGGTTTTGGGCGAGGCGCGGTTGATTTCGTCCGCGAGCAGGATGTTCGTGAACACCGGGCCGGGCTGGAACAGCAGTTCGCGTTTGCCGGAACTCGTCTCCTGCAAAATATGCGTGCCGAGAACGTCGCCGGGCATGAGGTCGGGCGTGAACTGGATGCGCTTGAAATCGAGCTTGAGAATCTGGCCGATGGTTTTGACGAGCGCGGTCTTGCCGAGGCCGGGCAGACCCTCGAGCAAAACGTGGCCGCGCGACAAAATGCCGATGAGCACCAGCTTATGAAGCTCTTTTCGACCGAGCAAAATGCGGTCGAGCTGCTCCAAAGTTTTGCGCGCCAGCTCGGCGGCAGGCTGCAATTCTTCCGGCTTTAAGATTTGGTCTGACATAATGATTTATTTTTCCCCACGGCCAGCTGGTTGTGACGTTCGTGATGCGTGATGCGTGATCCGTGAGGGAAAATTCACGCATCACGCATCACGCATCACG
>JAYVCM010000351.1:0-3203 GCA_043749955.1 Limisphaerales bacterium
TAATGGGGGTGAGAAACGGAACTTGGATCGGGGTCTTCATAAATTTGGAATGGGCTGACGAAATCACGGGGCAATTTTTCTGGATGACTTTTTTAGGGATGACTGATTTTAACACACAACACTTTGAAACCCATCGCACATCTATGCGGTGTCCGCTGGAATCCGGCACCCACTTTATGCGGGCATACAATCCCAAGCTGATTTTCAAGTTTCATCTGCGGCAAACGGCTTCACAAAATCCTTTTAAGTTTCCTTGTCAACCGGGGTGTCCGGACAACTTCTATTCACGGCATCAGCCAGAGACTATCCACCGGCGAATCGGGTTTGGGACGGGCAAATAATAGCCCAACTTCCCGCCGGGCAGGCATCACCAGTTCTGGGGATGCCCGCCCGCCCAAATAAAAGTTGAAATTTAACAACTGTTCCTGCCGCCAACCATTCCCCCGAACCGGACATTTTTGTGCGGGTTTGCAGGCGGCGGTGAAGACTGGTAAATAGCGGGCGTGAATTTGACCTTCCGGCTCCGTTTCGCCACCCAGCCCGGCCAGTCGCTCTGGCTGGCGGGCGGCCATCCCCTGCCCGGCCATCCCGTGCCGCTGCAATTCCTCGACCACGAATTCTGGCAGGCCACCATCCCGCTCGCCGCCAAAGCCGCCGACATGCCGTTCAGCTACGCCTACGTTTTGCGCAACGCCGACGGCTCGCAAACCACCGACTGGGGCCGCGACCGCATTTTGATTCCAAAAAAATTTCACGGCACCGAACTGCTCGTCCTGGATTCGTGGAACCAAGCTGGCTGGGTTGAAAATGCATTTTACACGGAGCCGTTCAAAAAAGTTTTGCTCGCGAAAAATTTCACCCCCGTCAAAACCATTTCGCCGAAAAACCCCACGCACACCTTCCGCGTCAAGGCCCCGCTGCTCCAGAAGAATCAGACGCTCTGCCTGCTCGGCGACGGCGCGCGGCTCGGCGACTGGAAAACCGAATCGCCCGTCCTGCTCGGGCGCAAAACCGGCGAAGATTATTTCTCCGTGCCACTGGATTTGTGCGGCCAGAGTTTTCCGGTCGCCTACAAATACGGCGTGTTCGATGTTGCGAAGAATTCCCACGTGCGGTTTGAGGCGGGCGCGAACCGCACCCTGGATGATTCCCGGGCGCGCAACCAGCATACGCTCGTCAACGACGGCTTTGCGAATTTGCCGGCGGATGACTGGCACGCAGCGGGCGTGTCCGTCCCGGTCTTCAGCCTGCGCAGCGAAAAGAGTTTTGGCACCGGCGAATTCCTCGACCTCAAGCCGCTCGCCGACTGGGGCAATAAAGTCGGACTCAAACTCATCCAGCTTTTGCCCGTCAACGACACCAGCGCCACGAACTCGTGGCAGGATTCCTATCCCTACGCCGCAATCTCCGCGTTTGCGCTGCATCCGATCTATCTCAACCTCGCCGCCGTCGCCGATGCCAAAAACAAAAAACACCTCAAGCCGCTTGAACGCGAACGCCAGCGGCTCAACCACCTCGACGCTCTCGATTACGAAGCCGTGATGCAAGCCAAGCTCGGCTTTCTGAAAAAGATTTTCCCGTCCCAAAAGGCCGCGACGTTCCGCTCGCCGGAATACCAAAAGTTTTTCGCCGGGAACAAACACTGGCTTGAGCCTTACGCCGCGTTCTGTTTTTTGCGCGACAAGTTCGGCACGGCGGATTTCAGCCGGTGGCCGCAGCACAAACAGTTCGATGCCAAAAAAATCGCCGCGCTGGTAGCGTCAGGCATCCTGCCTGATCCCGCAGTCGCGGGACCGGGCTTCCAGCCCGGCGGAAAAAACGTGGGCCGCCAGAATCGTGTTAAAAAATTGCAAGCTCTCGACACGTCGGACGCCGGGCCGGGCGGCCGGATGCCGCCCGCTACGGCAGGCAGGATGCCTGCCGCCACGGTGCGGGATGAAATCGCGTTCCACTTTTTCCTCCAGTTCCACCTGCACCAACAGCTCCAGGAAGCGACGGCACACATCCACGCCGCCGGCCTCGTGTTGAAGGGCGACATCGCCATCGGCGTCTGTCAGCACGGCGCGGATGCGTGGCAGTCGCCGGAACTTTTCCACCTGGAGCTGCAGGCGGGCGCGCCGCCGGATGCGTTCGCGGCGAAGGGCCAGAACTGGGGCTTCCCCACTTACAACTGGCCGCGCATGGCGGACGACGGTTTTGCGTGGTGGAAAAAACGGTTCGCGCAGATGGGAAATTATTTCGACGCGTTCCGCATAGACCACATCCTCGGTTTCTTCCGCATCTGGAGCAGCCCGGCGCACGCGGTGGAAGGCATCCTCGGCCATTTCGTCCCGGCGATCGCGGTGGAGGAAAAAGAATTTTCTGCGCGCGGAATTGTTTTTGACCGCGAGCGTTTGACGCAGCCATTCATCACCGACGCGGTGCTGCGGGAAATTTTCGGCGGCGCGGCGGATTTGGTCCGGCAGGAATTTTTGACCGCGACCGGCGACGACCTGTATTCGCTCAAGCCAAAATTCGCCACCCAGCGGCAGGTGGAAAATCATTTTGCCGAACGGAACGCCGAGCACCGTCTCGGCTCGAATAGTGGGTGGTCTGAAACTGGCCGGGACGGTGCCCGGCGTTCCAACGCCGCGGATGAAAAATTAAAAACCGGCCTGTTCGACCTGATCAGCAACGTCATCCTGCTGGAGGTGGACGGGGAATTTCATTTCCGCTTTGCGATGGAGCAGACGGCGTCGTTCAAAAATCTTTCACCGGACGCGCAGGCAAAGCTGCGCGACCTGTATGTGGATTATTTTTTCCGGCGGCAGGACGATTTCTGGATGCGCGAGGCGATGCAAAAATTGCCGGCGCTCAAGCGTGTCACGAACATGCTCATCTGCGGCGAAGACCTCGGCCTCGTGCCGGCGTGCGTGCCGGCGGTGATGCGCGACCTCGGCTTTTTGAGTTTGGAAATCCAGCGGATGCCGAAAAATCCGGGCCAGGAATTTTCGCGCCCGGCGGACGCGCCGTATTTGAGCGTGGTGACGCCCGGCACGCACGACATGAGCACGCTGCGCGGCTGGTGGATGGAAGACCGCGCGTTCGCGCAGAAATTTTTCAACGGCGAACTGGGCCAGCCGGGCGAAGCGCCGGGCGAAGCCACGCCGAAAATCGTTGAAGCGGTCGTGCGCCAGCATCTCGCGTCACCGGCGATGTGGAGC